>JAFARH010000225.1 GCA_019245555.1 Betaproteobacteria bacterium | reverse complement strand
AGTAGACGTCGGGGTTCCACTCGGTCTGATAGCGCAGGAGATGGCCCGAGTCATCGAAGGTTGCGTGCAGTAGCTTGTACACGCCGTCGTAGTAGCGGTAGGTCCAGACGGTCGTGCCATTGCCGTACCTATTCACGATGAAGGCCGGCCCGACGACGCCGACGACTTCCTGGAGCGTCATGCCGGGCTGGAGGTTCTCGAAGTTCTGCTCGGTGAGGAGGTTGCGCACATCGCGTACGCGATCGTCGGCGCCGAAGCTCACCCGGCTGGTGTAGTAGGGCTGGCGGGAGTAGTCCCAGTACGCGCCGCCGTCCACGAGCTTGCCGACGGTCGTCGGTTTCCCTGCGTGGGCGACGACCTCGTTACTTGCCATGCCCGGCGTCACGTCGCGATAAACGTCGCCCGTCGACGCGCATCCGGCAAGGGTCGCGACGATGAGGGCGAGGGCGGCGGGCTTCACTAGTACTTGTAGCCTTTCTCCTTGAGCGCCTTGTCGACCCAACTGCGGTCGACCGTGCCGGCCTCGATTTCCTTGATGTTCTTCGTTTCCTTGGCAAGGATCGCCTGCGCCGACGTGAGGATGTGCTCGGCGTGTTCCTGCGGGCTCCCGATGAGGCCGTCGGCATCGCCGACGATGATGTCGCCCGGATTCACCGTCATGCCGCCCATGTTGATCGGCACGTTGACCTCACCGGGGCCGTTTTTATATGGCCCGCGATGCGTCACGCCTGCGGCATAGACTGGATACGTTCCGGCACCGATCTCCGCCGAATCGCGGATCGCACCCCAGATGACCATGCCCGCTACACCGCGCTGGCGGGCGCGCGACATCATCATCTCGCCGATGATCGCGTTCTCGCAGAGACCGCCGGCATCCACGACGATGACGTCACCTTTCTGCGCGTGGTCGATTGCGTAGTGGACGAGCAGGTTATCGCCTGGCGATGTCCGTACCGTATACGCGCCGCCGGCTAGCTTGCCGCCCTTGTGCATGGGCCTGAGCTGCGGTCCGCCGGCGTAGAGGCGCTCCATGCTGTCGGAGATGTGCGGCGTCACCATCTTGCCGAGCTCGGCGACGAGCTTCGGATCCGGCCGCTTGGGGATGTCGAGTATTCGCATCTGGGCGCTCATGCTTTTTTCCTCAGTCGTTTGTCGAGCCGCGGATAGACGCGGCGCGCGTTGCCTTCGAAGATCTTCTGCTTGTCCGCTGCGCTCAGGTCGAGCTTGTCGATGTAGCGCTTGGTGTCGTCGTAGTTGTGCCCGCTCTCCGGGTCGACTCCCTTCACGGCGCCGAGCATCTCGGAGGCGAAGAGAATGTTGTCGACCGGGATCACCTTCGCCATGCAGTCGATACCCGGCTGGTGATAGACGCAGGTGTCGAAGAACACGTTCTTGAGCAGGTGATCTTTAAGCAGCGGCTTCTTCATCTCTTGCGCGAGGCCGCGATAGCGTCCCCAGTGGAACGGCACCGCGCCGCCGCCATGGGGGATGACGAACTTGAGCGTCGGGAAGTCCTTGAAGAGATTCCCCTGGATCAGCTGCATGAACGCCGTCGTATCGCCGTTGATGTAATGCGCGCCGGTGTAATGAAACACCGGGTTGCAGGACGAGGTGACGTGGATCATCGCCGTCATTTCGAGCTCAGCCAGCTTTTCATACAAGGGGTACCACCACTTGTCCGTCAGCGGCGGATCCGTCCAATAGCCGCCGGCAGGGTCGGGGTTGAGGTTTACGCCGACGAAGCCCAAACCCGCCAGGCGCTCGAGCTCAGGTATGCAATTCTTCGGCGGGACGCCCGGGTGCTGCGGCAGTTGCCCAACTGGCGCGAAGTTGCTCGGCAGCAAGTTGCAGATGCGGTGAATGAGGTCATTTGACATCCGCGTCCACTCGATACCGGTAGCCTCCGTACCGACGTGGTGCGCCATGCCGGCCGCGCGCGGCGAGAAGATCGTCAGGTCACTGCCGCGTTCCTTCTGAAGCTTCAGCTGCGGCTGCACGCTTTGCACGAGTTGCTCGTCAGTGATGCCGAGCTCGGTTGTTGCCGGCTTCTTCATCGGATCGGCAAGCCCGGCGAGCTGCTTGTCGCGGAACGTGAGAAGCGCTGCCGGCTCGGTGGTGTAGTGACCGTGGATGTCGATGATCATGGGGCGCTTAGTGTACTGTCTGCCCATGGACCGCATCACTATTCCTGCCCTCGCGG
>JAFARH010000205.1 GCA_019245555.1 Betaproteobacteria bacterium | reverse complement strand
AGGTACTGATGCGCTAAAGAAGAAGTACCTCGCGCCTGCATCCGCCGGCGAAAAAATCGCCGCATTCGCGCTCTCCGAGCCGGACGCTGGCTCTGATGTGCAGGCGATGACGACGCGGGCGAAGCGCCAAGGCGACGCGTGGGTGCTCGACGGCACTAAGACCTGGATCTCAAACGGCGGAATCGCCGACTTCTATGTGACGTTCGCCAAGGCGGACGAAGGCATCAGCGCCTTCGTAGTGGACGCGAAGGACGTCGATGCCTCCACGCGCATCGACATCGTCGCGCCGCATCCGATGGCCACCGTCAAGTACAAGGCTTCGCGCGGGCAATTGCTGGGCGAAGCCGGCAAGGGCTTCAAGCTGGCGATGAGCAACCTCGATATCTTCCGCACGACTGTCGCGGCTGCGGCGCTGGGCTTCGCGCGCCGCGCACTTGACGAAGCGCTGGCGCAATCCAGAGGCCGGAAGATGTTCGGCCAGACGCTCGCCGACTTCCAGCTCACCCAAGGGAAGCTCGCCGACATGGCGACTTCAATCGATGCCGGGGCGTTGCTCGCCTACCGCGGCGCTTGGGTGAAGGATGTAAAAAAGCAGGGCGTCACCCGCGAAGCCGCCATGGCCAAGATGTTCGGCACCGAAGCGGCACAGCAGGTCATCGATGACGCCGTGCAGATCTGCGGTGGCTTGGGCGTGATGCGCGGCCATCCGGTCGAGCGCTTGTATCGCGAGGTGCGAGCCCTCCGCATTTACGAAGGTGCCACCGAAGTCCAGAAAGTCATCATCGCCAAAGACCTTCTGAAGTCATGAGAAACGTTGAATTCCGGACGTTGTCCGCAATTTCCGCTTACAACAATTACGGACGTTGTCCGGAATTGGAGAACTGCTGATGAGTTACACCGCGCACGTCGACACTTTCGCGCGCGACAACCTTCCGCCGCGCAGCCAGTGGCCTGAATTCCTATTCGAGCTCCCTGAGCTGAAATATCCGGCGCGCATGAACTGTGCGGCCGAGCTCCTCGACAAGCCCGTTACGCGCGGCCATGGGCATCGGATCGCACTGCGCTCGCCAGACGGCGAATGCACCTATACGCAGCTTTTCACCCAGGCGAACCGCATCGCCAACGTGCTCGTGCGGGAGATGGGTCTCAAGCCCGGCAATCGCGTGCTTTTGCGCGGCCCGAACAACCCGATGATGGCGGCCTGCTGGTTCGCGGTGATGAAGGCCGGCGGCGTTTGCGTGGCGACGATGCCGCTCCTGCGGGCGAAGGAGCTCACCGACGTCATCACCAAGGCCGAGATCACCCACGCGCTCTGCGACAAGCGCCTGCAGGAAGACCTCGACTTGGCGCTGCCCAATTGCCCGACGCTGACCACGATCCGCTATTGGTACGACGACGCACAGGATTCGCTCGACAGCCTGGCGCTACGCCAACCGCTCACCTTCGGTAACGTACCTACCGCGTCTGACGACGTGGCGCTGATTGCATTCACTTCCGGCACGACCGGCAAGCCGAAGGGCACGGTGCATTTCCATCGCGACGTGATCGCGCAATGCGACTGCTTCCCGCGCTCGATCATGAAGATGCAGAAGGAGGACATCGTCTGCGGCACGCCACCGATCGCGTTCACCTTCGGCCTGGGCGGAATGCTTTGCTTTCCGCTCCGCTATGGCGCGTCGACCGTCCTGGTCGAGAAGCACACGCCGCAGAACCTGCTCGAGACGATCCAGCGCTTCAACGCGACGACGTGCTTCACGTCACCGATCATGTACCGGCAGATGGCCGCCTTATTGGGCAATTCGGCGCGGCGCGGCGACCTCAAGTCGCTGAAGACGTGCGTCTCCGCCGGCGAAGCGCTGCCCGATCCGACGCGCCAGGCGTTCAAGGACGCGACCGGCATCGAGATCATCGACGGCATCGGCTCCACCGAGATGATGCACATCTTCATCTCGCACACGGCGGAGAAGGTGCGCCGTGGCGCTACGGGCTATGCCATCCCGGGCTATCGAGCCACCGTGCTCGGCGAAGACGGGAAGCCGTGCAAGCCGGGAACGGTCGGCAAGCTCGCGGTGAAAGGCCCGACGGGCTGCCGCTATCTCGCCGACGAGAGGCAAAAGAATTATGTGCAGAACGGCTGGAACGTCACCGGCGACGCCTACCTCATGGATGAGGACGGCTACTTCTTCTACCAGGCGCGCACCGACGACATGATCATCTCCGCCGGCTACAACATCGCTGGCCCCGAGGTGGAGACGGCGCTCCTCGCCCATCCTGCGGTGGCCGAATGCGGCGTGGTCGGCTGGCCGGATGAAGAACGCGGCACGATCGTCAAGGCGTTCGTCGTGCTCAAGCCCGGTAATGAGCGCGGTCCCGCGATGGTGACCACGCTCCAGAACTATGTGAAGAAGGCGATCGCGCCGTACAAGTATCCGCGGCAGATCGAATTCATCGACACGCTGCCCCGGACTGAAACCGGAAAAGTGCAGCGCTTCAAGCTGAGGAAACAACCATGATGCAAATCCTGCAACCACCCAGCTGGGCAAAGCCGCGTGGTTTTGCGAACGGCATTGCGGCGACCGGCAAGCTCGTCTTTATCGCCGGACAGGTCGGCTGGACGGGCGAGGCGAAATGGGAAGCGCGCGACTTCGCCGGCCAATTCAAGCAGA
>JAFARH010000171.1 GCA_019245555.1 Betaproteobacteria bacterium | reverse complement strand
TGTCAAGCAAGGCGAGGAACCCCTCGATCCAGTAGCGCGCTTCCATCTCGGGAACGGCGCCGCGCTCGAGCGCCTGAACTGGATGGGCGACTCGTCCGAAAGCGGCCTCGCCCGCTCAGCCGGAATGATGGTGAACTACGTCTACTGGCTTGCGGAAGTCGAGCGCAACCACGAAGCCTATTTCCGCGAGCACGAGATCGTCGCTTCCCCTGCTATCGAGAGACTGGCAAAAGAATGCCCGCCGCTCGGATAACCGAGGGACGCCTCTCCGAGAACGTAATGCACTTCGCACGGCTCCTGCGAGCCGCCGGCCTGCGCATCGGTCCCGATCGCGTCGTGGACTGCGTCAACGCCCTGCAGATCGCTGGTGCACAGCGAAGAGATGACTGGTACTGGACGATGTCGGCGGTGCTCCTCTCCCGCCAGGAGCAGCGGCCGATCTTCGACCAGGCGTTCCAGATCTTCTGGCGCGACCCGAAGCTCGCCGAGCGGATGATGCAGGTGCTGCTGCCGAAAGCGCACGGCCGCGCGGCGAAGCCCGAGGAACAGCAGAGCCAGCGGCTCACTGACGCCCTCTTCAACCGTAACCGGGAGGATGCGGCGCGCGAGCAGAAAATCGATCTCGAGGCGCGCCTCACCTTCTCCTCGCGCGAAGTGCTGCAGCGCATGGATTTCGACACCATGTCGGCCGCCGAGCTCGCCGAAGCAAAGAAGATGATCTCGCAGCTCCGCCTGCCGCTGCCGGAGATCCGCACCCGGCGCTACTACCCGCAGCGCAACGGCCGGCGGATCGATCTCAGAGCGAGTCTTCGAGAGAGCCTGCGCGAAGGCGGCGACATCATCCCGCTGGTGCGCGCCGCGCCACGCGAGCTGCATCCGCCGCTCGTCGTGCTGTGCGACATCTCGGGCTCGATGAACCCGTACGCACGCATGTTCCTGCACTTCCTGCACGCGATCACCAATGATCGGGACCGCGTCACAGTATTCGTCTTCGGCACGCGCCTGACGAACATCACGCGGCAGCTCCGCCACCGCGACGTGGACGTGGCGATGACCAAGGTCGCCGAGGCGATCAAGGACTGGTCAGGCGGCACGCGCATCGGTGCGTCGCTGCGCGAATTCAATTTCAAGTGGGCGCGGCGCACTCTCGCACAGAACGCAAGCGTGCTGCTCGTGTCCGACGGGCTCGACCGCGAGGCGGGAGAAGGCCTCGGTGGCGAGATGGAGCGGCTCGCCAAGTCCTCGCGCTATGTCGTCTGGTTGAACCCACTCCTTCGCTACGAGAAGTTCGAGGCGCGGCCCGCGGGCGTGCGCGCGATGCTGCCGCACGTCGACCTCTTCCTTCCCGTGCATAATCTGAAAAGCTTGGTGGACCTCGCCAGGACGCTAAGCAACCCGCTCGGTAACCGAGCCATGGAGCACCGCCAATGGAAATGACCGGCGAGCAGCTGATCGCTGCTCCGCGCAAGGAAGTCTGGGACGCACTCAATGATCCGCAGATGCTGAAGACCTGCGTGCCCGGCTGCGAGTCGATCGAGCCGACCGGCGAGAACGAGTTCCAGGTGCTGATGGTGGCGCGCGTCGGGCCGGTGAGCGCCAAGTTCAAGGGCAAGCTCACGCTCTCCGATATCAAGCCGCCCGAGTCCTACTCGCTTTCCTTCGAAGGCCAGGGCGGCGCGGCCGGCTTTGCCAAGGGCGGCGCCAACGTGCGCCTCGAGAGCGTCGCGGGCGACAAGACCCGGCTTGCCTACGACGTCAAGGCGAGCGTCGGCGGCAAGCTCGCGCAGATCGGCTCGCGCCTCGTGGACGCGGCGGCAAAGAAGGTCGCCGACGATTTCTTCCGCACGTTCAACGCCAAAGTGGGCGCCGCACAGGGCGGCGAGGACGTGACCGTCCTGCTGCCACCCAGCAAGAAAGAAGCGGCGGAGGAAGAGGCGACGGTGGTGATGGTGATGCCGAAGGAAGAACCTCCCGAAGAAGAGCACCACGACGACGACCATCCCCACCCGATTCCGCGCGACCCGGACCTGCCGGATGTGTCGCCGACCACGCTCATGTTCTTCGCCGGCAGCGCGCTCGTCATCTTTGTAGTGGCCCTTTCCACGCTGCTCCACTGATGGCGCAGTTGCTGTTCCGCGAGGACCCGTACCTCAAGGGTTGTGAAGCAACCGTTGTCGCCGTGCACGGCGATGCGGTCGAGCTCGACCGCACCGTTTTCTACCCGCTCGGCGGCGGGCAGGCTGGCGACACGGGCAAGATCGGCGACTGGCGCGTCATCGATACACGCAAGGGTCCGCTGCCTGACCAGGTGCTGCATGTACTGGAGCCCGGCTCAAATCCCGCTGCGGGCGGCAAGGTGGAAGTTCAGCTCGACTGGGAGCGTCGCCACCGGCTCATGCGATTGCACACGGCGCTGCATCTGCTCGGTTCGGTCGTAAAAGCGTCGGTCACCGGCGGGCGCATCAACGACGACAAGGCGCACCTCGACTTCGACATCGAGATGGAGCGCCTGGTGAAGGATGCGATCGAGGCGCAGGTGAACGAGCTCGTGAAGACCGGCACTGCGACGCGCGCGCAGTGGATCACCGACGCCGAGCTCGATGCGCGACCGGAGCTCGTTCGCACCATGTCGGTTGCGCCGCCACGCGGCGAAGGCCCCGTGCGGCTCCTCGAGATTCCGGGCATCGACCTGCAGGCGTGCGGTGGGACCCACGTCGCTAATACCGCTGAGATCGGATTACTGAAGGTCATGAGGATCCGGTCGGAAGGAAAGCGCAACAAGAGGGTCACGCTCGAGCTCGCGTAACCCGTCATGGAAATTACATACCCAGTGCGGAAATCGAGGCCATGAATAATTACGGACGTTGTCTGGAATTCCGATGACGGTTGTTCGTCGCATGGACAAGGTGGTGAACGAGTTCGTCCATCGTTGCCGCTGGTTCCACGAACCGATGACCAAGGGCCGCGCGAAGATGTTCGCCCTGCAGCACCGCCTGAACACCCGGCAGCGCAATTCGGTGCTGAAGCTCAAGGTCGCGACCAACTGCCCCGACTGGGATACGCGCATGCGCATCATCGGCGCGTGCAGCGAGGAAGTGATCGCCGACCACGCGCATGGCGGCGGCCGGCCGCACTGGGCGATCCTCGAGGATCTTGGCGTGCGCATCGGCTTGAAGCGCGCTCACATGCAGAAGGCGGCGCCGCTGCCTTCGACGCAGCTTTGCTGGGCGGCGTGGGAGGGCCTGATGGCGAATCGCCACTGGCTCGAAGGCATCGT
>JAFARH010000155.1 GCA_019245555.1 Betaproteobacteria bacterium | reverse complement strand
CTCGGTCTACTTCGAGCGCGCAGCGCGGTTCAACGAACTCATGGGGAGCATCGTGTGAAGACAGTCCTGATCACCGGCGCGACGGGCGACGTCGGCACGCATCTCAGCCGCGAGCTCGCCGGCAAATACAAGCTGCGGCTCTCCGACAGGCGGCCGATGAAGGCGCCCAAGGGGCAGACGTTCGTCAAGGCCGATATTTCGAAGATGAGCGATGCACTGCGCATTACCAAAGGCGTCGATGCGATCGTGCATCTCGGCGGCTACTCGGTCGAGGGGCCGTGGGAGGCGATCCACAAGGCGAACATCATCGGCTGCTACAACGTGTTCGAGGCGGCAAGGCGCAATGGCGTGAAGCGCATCCTCTTCCCGACCAGCAACCACGCCGTCGGTTTCTACCGTCGCGACCAGAAGATCGACCACCGCGTCTACATCAAGCCCGACAGCCGCTATGGAGTGTCCAAGGTTTTTGGCGAGGCCTTAGGCAGCCTCTACGCCGATAAATACGGCATGCAGTGCTTCATGATGCGGATCGGCAACGTCGGTCCCCGGCCGATCGACAAGCGGCGACTCTCCATATGGTTCAGCCCGCGCGACCTGGCGCAGCTCACCTCGATCGGCATCGATCATCCCGACATCAAGTTCGAGATCGTCTACGGCATCTCGGGCAACAAGCGCGCCTGGTACGACAATTCGAACGCCTACCGCCTCGGCTACAAGCCGCAGGACGATAGCGAGGTCTACGCGGCCGAAGTGCTGGCGGCCGAAAAGCCAAGCACCGATCCGATCGCGGAGGCGCACCAGGGCGGAGTCTTCTGCTCGGCGGAAGAAGTGCCGAATCCTGCTGCGCCGAAGAAGAAAGGAAAGCGCAAATGAAGATCCAGGTCCCGAAGGGCGCGTGCGACACGCACATGCACTTCTACGACACGAAAATTCCCGGCGCGCCTGGAACCTTCCTGCCGGGCGATTTCACCGTACCTCAGTACCGTGCGCTGCAGAAGAAGCTGGGTTTCGAGCGCGTGATCGTCGTGCAGCCGAACGCCTATGCCGACGACAACACTGTCACAGTGAACGCGATCAAAGCGCTGGGCAAAGGTGCCAAGGGTGTGGCTGTCGTCAAGCCCGATGTGCAGGAGGCTGAGCTCAAGCGGCTGACGGACGCCGGCATCTGCGCGGTGCGCATCATGACCCTGCATGGTGGGATGCTCGGCTTCGATGTGATGGACGCAGTCATGAAACGCGTGCATCCGCACGGCTGGCACGCCAACATCCAGCTCGACGGGCGCGAGCTGCCGAAGTACGAAGCGCAGATCAAGCGCCTGCCCGGCAAGTTCGTCATCGACCACACCGGCAAGTTTCTCGAGCCGGTCGCACCCGACCACCCCGCCTTCCGGAGCTTGCTCAACCTCGTCGATACCGGCCGCTGCTGGGTGAAGCTCTCGGCGCCTTACGAGACCTCGAAGACCGGCGCGCCGAAATACGAGGACGTGGGTCGCCTTGCGAAGGAGCTGGTGAAGCACGCGCCCGAGCGCATGATGTGGGCGTCCAACTGGCCGCATCCCTCGGCCCGCAAGCCCGCGCCGCCGGACGACGTCGCGCTGCTCGACCTCCTCGCCGACTGGGCGCCGGATCCGAAAGTGCAGAAGAAGATCCTCGCCGACAATCCCGCGGAGCTCTACGGCTTCTAATTGAAAGTCGCCCTGATCGGCCTCGGCATGGCCGTCACGCCGCACGCGAAGAGCCTGCTCGATCTCAAGCAGCGCGTGCAGGTCGCGTACGCCTACAGTCCGAGCGCCGAGCGCCGCCGGAAATTTGCCGAGAAATTCGATTTCCCGCTGACCGATCGCCTCGAGGCTATCGTCGACGATCGCACCATCGATGCGGTTCTCATCCTCACGCCGCCGAATACGCACCTCGAGCTTGTCGAAAAGTTCGCAGCAGCCGGCAAGCACATCCTGCTGGAAAAGCCGCTGGAGATCACGCTCGCCCGGGCGGAGCAACTGGTGCAGAAGGCGAAGAACGTGACGCTCGGCATCGTCCTGCAGCATCGCTTCCGTCCGGCAGCGGAGAAGCGCGAATAATTCGGGGCCAGGACCGGAATTAACCTGAAAGCCCAGGGCTGGGCGAAGGGATCGGATCATTTCCCAT
>JAFARH010000148.1 GCA_019245555.1 Betaproteobacteria bacterium | reverse complement strand
GCCGGACGCACGCTACATCACCGGCCAGGCGATCCACGTCAACGGCGGCGGATACATGCCGTGACGGCGGTCTCGCCGGTCATGCAGCGCCTGGCGGTCTATGTCGCCAGTGCGTCCAAAAAGCGGCTGGCGCCTACCGTCGCCGAGAAGACGAAGCAACATATCCTCGACACGATCGCGGCGATGGTCTCCGGCGCGCGGTTGCCGCCCGGCAAGCAGGCGATTTCCTATGCACGCACGCGCGGCGGCACCAAGGAAGCATGTGTCGTAGCTACGGGCATCGTCACGAGCGCAGAGAACGCTGCGCTCGCTAACGGGATGCTGGCGCACGCCGACGAAACGGATGATTCGCATGCGCCATCGCTCACGCATCCCGGTTGCGGCATCGTGCCCGCGGCGCTTGCCATGGCCGAGCGCGAAGAGGCAAGCGGCGAAGCGCTGATCCGCGCGGTGGCGCTGGGCTACGACGTTGGGTGCAGATTGACTCAATCATTAAATGCATATGAGTTCCGTGAAGATGGGCACTCCACGCATAGCTTCGGTCCGATGTTCGGCGCTGCGGCAGCCTGCGCGGCGCTTACTGGATTGAACGAGCGGCAGGTACGCCATTGCCTGTCGTTCACTGCACAGCAGGCCTCCGGGATCTCTTGTTGGATGCGCGACGAAGAGCACATCGAGAAGGCATTCGACTTCGGGGGCATGCCGGCGCGGAACGGCGTCGCCGCGGCGGCGATGGTGGCCCACGGATTTACCGGCGTTGAGGATGCGCTTTCGGGCGAGCGGAGCTTCTTCGTCGCCTATGGGCGCAAGCCGGAACCCGCGAAGCTCGTCGCCGGATTGGGCGAGGTCTTCGAGGTGATGAACACCAATATCAAGCGCTGGTCGGTCGGCTCGCCGATCCAAGCGCCGCTGGACGCGCTGCTCCTGCTACTGGAGGAGCACAAGTTCCGGGCGGACGACGTGATGCGCCTGTCGGTCCGCGTGTCCCACCAAGGAGCAAATACGACCAACAACCGCGCGATGCCGGATATCTGCATGCAGCACCTGTGCGCAGTCATGGTGATGGACGGCACGGTGAGCTTCAAGGCGTCGCACGATGAGAAGCGGATGCGCGACAAGAAGGTGTTGGCGCTGCGCGAAAAGGTGCAGCTGAGCGGGGACGACGAGCTCACGAAAGCGATGCCGAGTCGCCAGGGAATAGTGGAAATCGTTCTGCGCAACGGAACGACGCTGCGCAAGCACGTCAAGGCGGTGCGCGGCACGGCCGAAAATCCGATGACGCGTGCCGAAGTCGACGCGAAGGCTTACGATCTCATCGTGCCGGTTTTCGGAAAACAGCGTGCGCGGCGCCTGTGCGACGCGGTCTGGTCGCTCGACTCGCTCTCGAACGTACGCAAGCTGAGACCACTGCTAAAGGAGACGCGATGAGCCGAATCGTTCATCTGGCGCTGAAGGTCGACGACCTCGAGCGCACCACCAAGTTCTATACGGAAGTGTTTGGCTTCGCAGAGATGAACACCGACAAGGTGCGCGACCACACGTCGCGGCATCTGTCCGACGGCATGATCGATCTGGCGCTCATCAAGTACGACGCCGGCACGCAGTCAGCGGAATCGCGGGCGGCGGGCGAAGGGCCGTGCATCCACCACTTCGCGGTCGAGGTGCCCGACATGCGCGCAGCCGAGAACCGCATTCGCCAGCTCGGCTGCGAGATCATCAGCGATCCGGGCGTGATCCCGGTCAAGTTCCGCGCGCCGGGCGGCACCGTTTGCGAGCTCGTTCCCGAGGGGCGCTACAAGAAGCCGAAGGTGCAAGCCAAGGCCTCGCCCAAACGCAAAGCAAAGAGAGTCCCGAAGAAAAAGAAGAAGTAGATGGTCTTGGAAATTTCCTGAGGAGAGCCCATGGCGAAGTACAACTTCACAGTCGATGGCAAGCGCGTCTCGGTCGATGCGCAACCCGAGATGCCGCTGCTCTATGCGCTGCGCGACGATCTCGGGCTGAACAATCCGCACTTCGGCTGCGGACTCGCGCAATGCGGCGCCTGCACCGTGCATCTGGACGACGAAGCGGTGCGCTCATGCGTGATGCCGGTCTCGGCGGCGGCGAACAAGACCGTCACGACGATCGCGGGCCTCGGCAGTCCTGACAAGCCGCACCCGCTGCAGGCGGCCTACGTTGCCGAAGGCGTGCCGCAATGCGGTTACTGCATCAACGGCTGGGTGATGACCGCGGCCGCGCTGCTGAAAAAGAATCCGAAGGCGAGCGATGCCGAGCTGCGTGATGGGCTCGCCGGGCTCAAGTGTCGCTGCGGAACGCACGTGGCGATCATGCGCGCGATCAAGCGTGCCCAATCGAGCCAGGCCTAGGAGGAATCATGGACCGTCGCGAATTCCTCAAGACCTCCGGTGCGTTGGTGATTTCCTTCAGGGCGCCCTCGTTTCAAGCACTGGCGCAGGCGGGTGGCAAGCCGGCACTCGTGCCGGGCGAGCTCGATTCCTGGATCGCCGTACTGCCGAACGGCGATGTGCAGGCGTTCTTCGGCAAGATGGACATGGGTCAGGGCCTCGACGTTGCGGTGGCGCAGATCGTCGCGGAGGAGCTCGACGTCGGCGCCGACCGGGTCGAAGTGCTGATGGGCGACACCGGCACCTCGTGCAACCAGGGCGGTGCGTCGGGCAGCACCGGCGTGTCGAATGGCGCGCGCCTCATGCGTCGCGCGGCGGCCGAGGCTCGCCGCGTGCTGGTCGAGCGCGCATCGGCGCAGCTCGGCTCGCCTGCGACTGAGCTCAAGGTCGCAGACGGCGTGGTCACTGGGCCGAAGGGCAGTACGAGCTACGCGGATCTGATCGGCGGCCGCTACTTCAACCATAAGGTCGAGTGGAACAACCAGGTCGGCAACCCGATGGACATCAAGGTGCCGGCGAAGTCCAAGGCGCCTGCGGATTACAAGGTGGTCGGCAAGCCGATGCCGCGGCGGGATGTCGCGTGGAAGGTGTACGGCACCAGCAAGTTCGTCACTGACGTGCGCGTGCCCGGCATGCTGCATGCGCGAGTACTGCGTCCGCCGCGCGCGGCGTGCAAGGTGAAGAGTCTCGACGCCGGCTCGATCAAGGGAATCCGCGGTGCGCAGGTGATCCGCGACAAGGATTTCGTCGCGGTAGTCGCGCCGAGGGAATGGGATGCGGTACGTGCAGCAAAGGCATTGAAGGTCGAGTGGGAGCCGATGAAGGCGCCCTTCGTGCCGATGAAGGATCTCTATCAGCACATCCGCAACGCCAAGGTCGTGAAGCGCGAGGACGAAGTGAAGAAGGGCGATGTGAACGCCGCGCTCAGCGCGCCTGGCGTCAAGGTGGTGCAGGCGGAGTACGAGTGGCCGTTCAACTCCCACGCGAGCATGGGGCCGGGGTGCGCGGTCGTCGAAATCGAGAAGGACGGCAGCTGCAACGTGTGGACTGGATCGCAGAAACCGCACTTCGTTCGCGACGGCGTTGCGCGGCTCCTCAATCTTCCGCCGGAGAAGGTGCGCGCGGTCTGGGTCGCCGGTCCCGGCTCGTATGGCCGGAACGATGCGGGCGACGCGGCGATGGATGCCGCGTTCCTCGCCAAGGCAACCGGCAAGCCGGTGCGCGTGCAGGGCATGCGCGCCGACGGCACGGCGTGGGATCCGAAAGGGCCGGCGTGCGTGCATCGCGCACGCGCCGCGCTCGATGCATCGGGCAAGGTCGTTGGCTATGAGTTCATCTCGAAGGGCTTCTCACGGCAGCACATCGCAACCAACGAGTCGCAGCCGGCGGACAGCCTGGTCGGCCAGTCGCTCGGCGTCGCTCCGAACCCGACCCAGATCTTCGGCGTGCCGGGCGAATCCTATGGTTTCGAGAACAAGCTGCTCGGCTGGGAGACGATCCCGCAGTTCGTCGACCACTGCTCGCCGCTCCGTACGTCGCACCTGCGCGACCCGGTAGGCCCCGAGATCCATTTCGGCTCGGAGCAGTTCATCGACGAGGTCGCGCATGCGGCGGGCGAAGATCCGGTCGCGTTCCGGCTCAAGTACCTGACCAACCCGCGGCATGCGGCGGTGGTGAAGGCGGTAGCGGAGAAATCCGGTTGGGCCGGCCTCGGCAAAGGTAAAGGCATTTCCTTCGCCGATCGGAACGGCACAGCCGTTGCGGCCGTGGCGCAGGTCGAGGTCGACCGCAAAACGGGACGCGTCTGGGCGCGCAAGTTCTGGATCGCGCATGACTGCGGCCTCATCATCAACCCGCTGATCCTCAAGCAGACGATCGAGGGGAACGTCGTGCAAGGCCTCTCGCGGACGCTCTTCGAGGAAGTGCGCTTCGACCGCGACTCGGTGAAGAGCGTCGATTGGGCGAGCTACCCCATCCTCGATATGGGCGATGCGCCGGAGTCGATCGAGATCGTGCTGATCGACCGGCCAGAAGTTGCACCGTCGGGCGCGGGCGAGCCCACGATCCGTGTGATCCCTGCTGCAGTGGCCAACGCGTTCTTCGACGCGACCGGCGTGCGCATGCGCAGGGCGCCGCTCAGCCCTGAGTACGTAAAGGCGGCGCTGAGTAAAGCCTAGAAGGACCGCGGCAGGCCGAGCACGTGCTCGGCGAGGTAGGAGAGGATCAGGTTCGTGGATATTGGCGCTACGAGATAGAGCCGGTTCTCACGGAACTTCCTCTCCACGTCGTACTCGGCGGCGAAGCCGAAGCCGCCATGCGTTTGCAGGCACACGTTCGCGGCTTCCCATGACGCCTTGGCGGCGAGGTGCTTTGCCATGTTGGCCTCGGCGCCGCAAGGCTTGTGCTCGTCGAAGAGGCGTGCCGCCTTGTAGCGCATGAGGTTCGCCGCCTCTATCTCCATATAGGTCTCTGCGATCGGGAACTGGATGCCCTGGTTTTCGCCGATCGGCCGATCGAAAACCACGCGCTCCTGCGCATACTTCGTCGCCTTCTCGGTGAACCAGTAGCCGTCGCCGATACACTCGGCCGCGATGAGGATGCGCTCGGCGTTGAGGCCGTCGAGGATGTAGCGGAAGCCTTTGCCTTCCTCGCCGATCAGGTTTTCCGCCGGGATCTCCAGGTTGTCGATGAACACCTGGTTGGTCTCGTGGTTCACCATGTTGCGGATCGGCTTCACCTCGAGGCCCTTCGACTTCGTCTCGACGAGAAAGACGGACATGCCTTCGCTCTTGCGCTTCACCTCAGCGAGTGGCGTGGTGCGGGCGAGCAGGATCATCAGCTCGGAATGCTGCAAGCGGGAGGTCCACACCTTCTGGCCATTGACTATGTAGCGGTCGCCCTTGCGCACGGCGACCGTTTTGATCTTCGTAGTGTCGGTTCCCGCACCCGGCTCGGTTACACCCATCGCCTGCATGCGGAGCTCACCGGTGGCGATCTTCGGCAGATACTTGTTCTTCTGCGCAGGCGAGCCGTTCCGGAGCAGCGTGTTCATGTTGTACATCTGGCCGTGGCAGCTGCCGGCCTGGCCGCCCGAGCGCGACACTTCTTCCATGATCACGGTCGCCTCGGTAAGTGAGAGGCCTGAGCCGCCGTACTCCTCGGGGATAAGGGCCGACATCCAACCTGCCTTCGTCAGCGCTTCGACGAACTTCTCGGGATAGGCGCGCTTCTCGTCGACTCCTTGCCAGTAGGCTGAGTCGAACTGGTTGCAAAGCGCGCGCACGGCGTCGCGCAGATCGGGGTAGTTCTCGCGTCCGATATTCATTTCTTGGGCTTCAGGTGTTCAGAGGCTTCATCGTCGACGCGCTCCCAGATTTCGGTCGCCATTGGATCGCGCGTCTCCTCCAATATGTGTCCCACCAGGCCGACTGCTCGCGCCATCACTCCCAGGCCGCGCACGATCTTCCAGTCGAGGCCGAGCTCGCAGGAGAGGGCGCCAATCGCGCCGGTGGCGTTGAGCGTGAGCTTCTTCTCTCGCGCGATCTCTTCCATCAGCTTGCAGTACTTGCCGTAGTGCCCGGTCTCGCGTGCAATCTCGAAGAGCCGCACCGTGCGAGGATCGACCGGCTTGTGCAGCGGATGGCCGAGGCCGGGGATGCGCTTGTGTTCGGCAATGATTTGCTTGGCGGTCTTGCCGCCAGATTCGGTGACGAGGCGAGCCACGCCTTCGGTTGAGCCGACGAAGACGGTGCCGAGTCCTAATAGGCCGCTGGCCACTGCCGCCTGCAGAGCCTCAGGAGCGCCCAAATAAGTAAGGCGCGCGGCGATCGCGCTTGGCGTGACGCCATGCTCGACCAGCGTGACAACCATCGCGTTGAAGATCTTAGATTCCTTGGCGTTCGGCGTACGGCCCGTCAATTCGAGGAACGCCATGTCGCCGAGATTCAAGTGGCCGAGGATCTCGTTCGGCAGGTCCTTGCCGCGCACGACGATGCGATCGACCGTGGACCAGCCGAGATCCGATTTGAGTTTCTTGCGTGGCATGTAAGTAAGGGAATTCGAAGTGTGCACCGCAGCGCACTTGTCTCGCTGTCCGTTTCGCGCGCCGCCACGTAATTATTTCACCTAGGGGGACCCCTAGGTGTTTCTGGATGTTCCTCAGGGATTTGGTTCATCTGCGGCAAACATCACGTAAAGCAGGTTTAGCAAGTGCAAGAGTGCGCACGACTAACAGGGGGCGGACCGTGGGTGAAGTGAGTGCAACGGCTGCAGTACCGGCGGGGCTCATCAAGGTCCTCGTCATCGACGACAGCAACACGATCCGGCGAAGCGCCGAGATGTTCCTCAGGCAGGCGGGCTACGAGGTGATCCTTGCCGAGGACGGCTTCGATGCGCTCGCCAAGATCTCGGACCACCATCCGCGGGTCATTTTCGTCGACATCATGATGCCGCGCCTGGATGGCTATCAGACCTGCGCGCTCATCAAGCAGAACCCGCGGCTCAAGACCACCCCCGTGATCATGCTTTCGTCCAAGGACGGCGTCTTCGACCGCGCACGCGGCCGGCTCGCCGGCTCCGACCGCTACCTGACGAAGCCCTTCACTAAGGAAGGCCTTCTCGCCGCAGTCAGCGAATACGTTTCCTGAGAGGCATCAAATGGCAATCAAAAAAATTCTGATCGTCGACGACTCACCGACCGACCGCCAGTTCCTGAGCGATATGCTCGCGAAGAGCGGCTTCAACGTCGCCACGGCCGAGAGCGCCGAGGATGCGATGAACAAGGTCAAGCAGTCGCGTCCCGACCTCGTACTGATGGATGTCGTGCTGCCGGGGCAAAACGGCTTCCAGGCTACGCGCACGCTGACGCGCGATGAGGCGACGAAAGCGATCCCCGTAATTCTGTGCACGAGCAAAGGCCAGGAGACTGACAAGGTCTGGGGCATGCGCCAAGGGGCGCGCGACTACATCGTGAAGCCGGTCAACCAGGCGGACCTCCTCGCCAAGATCGCGGCGCTCGGCTGATGGCAGCCATTGCCGCCGCTCGCATCTCCCTGCGCGAATATCAGCTCGCGCTGTCCGAGCGCCTGCAAGGTGCCCAGGCGGGAGCGCGCGTGGCGTCGAAGCTGGGCGTGCTCGCGGCTGGGGAGTCGTGGCTGGTCGAGCTGCAGGAAGCGAGCGAAGTGCTGCCCGTCCAGGCGATTACGCCGGTGCCGCTGGCACAGCCATGGTTCCGTGGTGTCGCCAACGTGCGCGGCAATCTCTACAGCGTCACTGACTTCTCGGCTTTTGCCGGCGAGAAGCCGACTGCGATGACGGACCACGCCCGTCTCCTGATCGTCGCCGATCGCTTCCGAGTGGGCGCTGCACTGCTGGTCGAGCGCTCATTGGGGCTGCGGCCGGCCGAGAGCCTCAAGCCGCATGCCGGCGGCGCGACGCAGCCGTGGGTCAAGGCGCAATACATCGACAAGGACGGCAGCGTCTGGAAAGAACTGGACGTTGCCGCTCTGGTGCAGAACGAAAGCTTCCTGGAGGTCACGTTATGAAGCAGATCATCATCGGCCTGATCGCTACGGCGGCAGCCGTTTACGCTTATCACTCCTTCGCCGAAAACGGCGTTACCGAGAAACGCATCCTCCTTGGCCAGGCCGCCGTGTTCAGCGGTCCGGCTGCGCAGCTCGGCATCCAGATGCGTAACGGCATCACTTCCTATTTCAACTATGTGAACGAGCGTGGCGGAGTGAACGGCCGCAAGCTCGAGCTCGTCAGCGAAGATGACAAATACGAAGCGGCGGTCGCACCCGTCGCGAGCCGCAAGCTGATCGAGGAGCACAAGGTCTTCGCGCTGCTGGGTTACGTCGGCACGCCGACCGGCGCGGCGCACCTGCCGGTGACGACGCAGGCCAAGGTGCCGCTGGTAGGCATGTTCACCGGCGCAGAAGCGCTGCGCGTGCCGTTCAACCGATATGTGTTCCACATCCGGGCGAGCTATTACGACGAGACAGAGAAGATCGTCGAGCAGGTCGTTACGACCGGCGGCAAGAGGATCTCGGTTTTCTACCAGGCTGACGCCTACGGCGAAGCCGGCCGCAAAGGGACGGAAATCGCACTTGCCAAGCGCGGCATGCAGATCCATTCGAGCGGCACTGTCCAGCGCAACACGGTCCAAGTAGAAGAGGCAGTCAAGACGATCAGCGCCTCCGAGCCGGATGCGATTGTCATGGTAAGCGCCTATACCGCCTGCGCCGAATTCATCCGGCAGATGAAGAAGTCGGGTAGCGGGGCGACGTTCTACAACGTCTCTTTCGTCGGCAGCAAGGCGCTCGCCGATGCGCTCGGCGACGAGGGCAGCGGCGTCGCGATCTCACAAGTCGTGCCGTTCCCGTGGGGCACCGCCGTGCCCGTGGTGAAGGAGTACCAGGCGCTCGCGAAGAAATCGGGCTACGCCGACTACAACTTCAGCGCCATGGAGGGTTTCCTCTACGCGAAGGTGATGGTCGAAGCGCTTCGCCGCGCCGGCAAGGAGCCGACCCGCGAGAAGCTCGTGGATGCGCTCGAAAAGATGCAGGACGTGGACCTCGGCGGGTTCTACGTGAGTTACTCACCGATAAACCATGCCGGCTCGAAGTTCGTCGACCTGACGATCATCGGGCGCAACGGCAAGTTCTTGCGCTAGGGGATAACCATGGACAGACTGCAACAATTTCCGAAGGTCCCACCGGTCGAGGCAAGCGGCGGCGCGAAGCTCGGCCTTGGCGCGCGGCTCAAGCAACGGCTGGGAGGTCGCCGCATTCCGCTTCTCGCCGGACTCCTCGCCTTCGTCATCCTGGTCGATGGCGGACTTGTTGTATATGACGCACGCGAAGCTACCTTCAACACTCTGTACGTCTCCGCGGTCGGCAAGATCCGCATGCTCTCGCAGCGCCTGGCCAAGGCCGCGCAGCAGGCATCACAGGGCAACGCCGTGGCCTTCAAGCAGCTGCGTGAGAGCCGTGACGAGTTCGCTGCGGTCGTTCAGCAGCTGGAATCGGGTGGCAACGTGAACGGGGTGAGCCTGCCGGCGACCCCGCAGCGTGTGCGGCCGCAGCTGAGTGTCCTGCAGACCAAGTGGCAGAAGACGGAGCACAACGCAAGCCTGGTGATTGGCGAAGAACGTAACCTCGTGGCCCTCGGCGCAGCAGTGCGCGCGATCAACGACTCCAATCCGGCACTCCTCGAGCTCGCCGACGAGATCGCGGCGCTGAGCGTGCAGTCGAACGGCAGCGCACGCCAGAACGCGACTACGGCGCACCTCGTGATGCTCACGCAGCGCATGGCGAAGAACGCGAACGCCATGCTGGCCGGTGACGTCGTCGACCCGGAGGTGGCGTTCCTCCTCGGCAAGGACACCAACACGTTCCGCGACGAACTGCTGGGACTTCTGCAAGGCAACGAGGCGATGCGCATCGCGCGGGTCAACGATGAGGAGCTGCGCGGCAAGCTGGGTGAGCTCGAGTCGGGCTTCAAGCAATACCAGGCCGGCGTCACCCAGATCCTCGGCAACATGCAGCGCCTGGTGAACGCCAAGCGCGCGACCCGGGACATCTTCAACGATAGCGAAGCGCTGCTGGGTGCGGCCGAAGACCTCGCCACCGGCTACGACACGCTGATTGCGGCGCGGAAGTTCAACTTCATAGCGATGGGTGCAGTCTCGCTCCTCGCCCTCGCGATCCTGTTCCTCATTGGCAAGGCATTCATCGACGAAAGCCATCGCCGCGCTGAGGCGAGCGAAGAGCAGAACAAAGGTAATGAGAAGGCGATCCTGCGGCTGCTGGACGATATCGGTAACCTCGCGGGCGGCGACCTGACCGTGCACGCGAAGGTGACGGAGCACATGACCGGTGCTATCGCCGACTCAATCAACTACACGATCGATGAGCTGCGACGCCTTGTGGCGGGCATCAACACCGCCGCGCAGCAGGTAACGGTCGCGACGCAAGAAGCGCACACCGTTTCCACGCAGCTAATGCACGCCGCGCAGAAGCAGGCGACGGAAATCCAGGCCACCGGCCAGTCGGTGACGCAGATGGCGCAGTCGATGAATCAAGTGTCGACCAACGCCGACGATTCGGCGCGAGTCGCCGAGAGCTCGCTCAATGCTGCATCCAAGGGCGCGCAAGCGGTGCAGAACGCGATCCGCGGCATGAACGACATCCGCGACCAGATCCAGGAGACCTCCAAGCGCATCAAGCGTCTCGGTGAAAGCTCGCAGGAGATCGGCGAGATCGTGCAGCTTATCTCGGACATCACCGAGCAGACCAACGTGCTCGCGCTGAACGCGGCGATCCAGGCCGCGTCGGCCGGCGAGGCGGGGCGGGGATTCACCGTCGTCGCGGAAGAGGTGCAGCGATTGGCTGAGCGCTCGGGTGAAGCGACCAAGCACATCGGCGCCATCGTGAAGAGCATTCAGCGCGACACGCAGGACGCGGTCGACGCCATGGAGCGCAGCACGCGCGGCGTGGTCGAAGGCACGAAGACGGCTGACGAGGCTGACCAGGCCCTGCGCGAGATCGAGAAGATCTCAAACCGACTCGCCGAGCTCATTGGTGCGATCTCCAACGCGACCCGCGCGCAGGCGTCGTCCGCCGACCAGGTCGCTGGCAAGATGAAGATCATCCTCGGCGTCACGCAGCTCACGACCGAGGGCACGAAGAAAACGGCAGCGTCCGCCGCACGCCTCACGCAGCTTGCTGATGGGCTGCGCAGCTCGGTCGCGGGCTTCAAGCTCGGATAAGAGATGCCTGATCTGACCATCCTGTCGTGGATCACCGCCGAAGTTGACCAGGCGCTCGACCGCGTGCGGACGCAGCTCGCGGTGGGTGCGCTCGCGAGCTGCCCGGAGCACCTGCACCAGGTGAGCGGCGCGCTGAACATGGTCGGGATGAGTGGCGCGACACGCTTCTGCGAGGCGCTCGAGAAAAGCCTGACGCGTGCCGATGCGTCGGGCACGGCCATCATCCACCGGGCAGTCGTCGATCTAAAGCAATACGTGGACGATGTGGCGAGCGGGCAGCCGGACGCCGCCGTGCGCTTGTACCCGGCGTACCGCGATCTCGCGCAGCTAGGGGGTCGCGACGACACCTCCGAGGTTGATCTCTTCTTTCCCGATCTCACGCCGGCCGCGCCGGCGCATCCGGCACCGAAGAGTCTCGATGAGAGCGAGCTTCCTTCGTTCCTTCAAGCGAGCCGCAACCGCTGGCAGCGCGGCATCCTGGCCTGGCTCAAGAAGCAGCCGAATGGCCTCGAGGACATGCGCGAGACGCTCGACGAGCTGCATTCGGCCGCGCACCTGCTTCCTGAGCGGCGTGCGTTCTGGTGGGTGGCGGGCGGCGTGGTCGATGCGCTGCTGGATGTCACCGAGCCCGAGCAACTAAAGCAGGCGCGACGCCTTTGGAACAAGATCGACATCTACCTGCGAGAGATCTCGACGGGTACGCATCCGGAAAACGACAGCCTGCTGCGCGAGCTGGTCTACGCGATCGCGGGGTCGCCGCCGCTCACGCAACGAATC
>JAFARH010000035.1 GCA_019245555.1 Betaproteobacteria bacterium | reverse complement strand
TGGAGCCACATCGCCGGCTACAGCTGCTACAACGACGGCTCGGTGCGCGACTGGCAGCGCCACACGATCCAGTGGACTGCCGGCAAGAATTTCGCGCAGACCGGCGGCTTCGGGCCGTGGATGGTGACCGCGGACGAGATCCCGCCGAACACCAAGATGACGCTCTCGTGCCGCCTGAACGGCGAGCGCATGCAGCACGCCACCACCGAGCAGATGATCTTCAAGATCCCGAAGATCATCGAGTACGTCTCGACGTGGACCACGCTCGTGCCGGGCGACGTGCTCGTCACCGGCACGCCCGGCGGCGTCGGTGCCCGCCGCAACCCGCCGATCTGGATGAAGCCCGGCGACAAGGTCGAGATCGAAATCGACAAGGTCGGCATTCTCGAGAACTCAATCGCCGACGGATAAATAGGGACAGACCCTATTTTTCTTAAATGCACTTTCTTCTCAAATGAGAAAAATGGGGTCTGTCCCCATTTAGAAAGCCATGGATAAAGACACCATCCGGAAACTCGAAGACCAGCGCTACGCCGCGATGTGCGCGGCCGATGCTGGCGCGCTGGAGAAGCTCCTTGCCGACACTCTCGTCTACACGCATTCCTACGGCGGTAGCGACAGCAAGGCGAGCTACCTTGACGGCATCCGCGCGAAGAAATGGCAATACCGCAAGATCGAGCGGCCGAAGGAAAACATTCAAATATTCGGCGACAGTGCACTCGTCACCGGACAGGTCCGCATCGAGCTTCTGTCCGACGGCAAGCCGAAGACGCTGAACAGCGCGTATACCAACGTCTGGATAAAGGGCCCGAAGGGTTGGCAGATGGTGGCGTGGCAATCCACGCCACTTGCCGCGTAGATGACTCCGGTCATCGACGTCCACACGCACATGCTGACGAAGGAGTGGCTCTCGCTCCTCGAGCAGCACGGCGGCCCGCGCTACACGCTGAAGGAAGTGAAAGGCGGCCTGCGCGCGATCCATCTCGACGGATCGCCGTTCATGACGCCCGTGCCGAACATGTTCGACTGGGAAGCACGCATCAAGAACATGGACCAGGCGCGCATCGATATCGCGATCACTTCGCTCACCTGCCCGAATGCCTTCTGGGGCAGCCCGGAGGTGAGCCTGAAAGCCGCGCGTGTCATGAACGAAGACATGGCGCGGGCGCAGAAGACCTGGCCGTCGCGCATTCGCTGGTTCGCTTCCCTGCCTTGGCAGCACGAGAAATTGGCGCTGCAGGAGCTCGCCCGCGCGTGCGATGCCGGCGCAGTTGGCGTCATGGTGCTGGCCAACATCACGGGCAAGGCATTGACCGACCCGATGTTCGCGAACATCTGGAAGGAGATCGATCGCCGCTCGCTGCCAGTGCTGGTGCACCCGAGCGCGCCGCCGGGAAGCGCGGAGCTTGGCCTGCACGAGTTCCAGCTAACGGCACCGATCGGCTTCACCTTCGACACCTCGCTCGCCGTGGCGCGCTGCATCTACGACGGTTTCTTCGACCGCTTCCCGAACTTGAAGCTGATCGCCTCGCACGGCGGCGGTGCGCTGCCCTACCTCGTCGGACGATTGGATATCTGCTGGCACAATATCCCGGCCGCAGCGGCCAAGACGGATCGGCCGCCGAGCGAATACATGCGCCGCATCTATGTCGACAGCGTCGTGTTCCAGCAAAGCGTCCTCAACCTCGCGGTCGAGGTGTGCGGCGTGGAGAACGTCCTTTACGGCTCGGATTACCCGCATACGATCGGCGACATGGTCGGCTGTCTCGCGCGCGTCGACGCGCTGCCCTCCCAGACTCGCGACAAGGTGCGCGGCTTGAACGCTCAGCGCATCTTCAAGCTCTGAAGAATCCTCCGGCCGGGATCCGCTCCCGGTTCGTCGAGGATGTGAACGGCCTGCGCACGCACGTGCTGGAGGCAGGCGAGGCCGGGCGGCCCGCCGTGCTCCTGCTGCATGGATTTCCCGAGCTCGCCTACAGCTGGCGCAAGGTGATGCCCGCGCTCGCGGCCGCGGGATTCCATGTCATCGCGCCCGATCAGCGGGGCTATGGCGAGACCACGGGCTGGGACAACCGCTACGACACCGATCTGGAGGCCTTCCGCGTGCTGAATCTCGTCGAGGACGCGGCGGCGCTGATTGCACGCCTGGGACTCTCGCGCGTGCACGTCGCCGGCCACGACTTCGGCTCGCCGGTTGCCGGGTGCTGCGCGCTGCTCAAGCCGAACCTGTTCCGCTCGGTCGTTCTGATGAGCGCGCCGGTGGGCGGGGTTCCCGTGCGCTCGAGCCACGTGCACGAAGAGCTTGCCGCGCTCGGCCGCAAGCATTACCAGTGGTACTACTCGACACGCGAGGCCGACGCGAACCTGAGCCGTGCCCCGGCGACATTCCTTCGCGCCTATTACCACTACAAGAGCGCCGACTGGCCGGGCAACAAGCCGTTTCCGCTGAAGGAATGGAGCGCGTCCGAGCTGGCGAAGCTGCCGACCTACTACGTCATGGATCTCGACAAAGGCATGGCCGAGACCGTGGCGCCGCATGCGCCGGCGAATGGCTCGCGCTGGCTTACCGATGCCGAGCTCGGCTTCTATGCGGAATCGTACGAGCGCACCGGCTTCCAGGGCGGCCTAAACTGGTACCGCTGCGCAACGAGCCCGCAGCACGCCGCCGCAGTCGGCGCGGCAGTCGGCGGACGCACGATCGACATGCCATCGATGTTCATCGCGGGCACGGCCGACTGGGGCGTCTACCAGAAGCCGGGGGAGTTCGAGCGCATGCAGAAGAGCATCTGCACCGACTTCCGCGGCGCGCACCTCGTGCCGGGCGCGGGGCACTGGGTGCAGCAGGAGCAGCCCGAGCGTACGGCCGAGCTGCTGATCGACTTCCTCCGCGCTACTTAAAGACCTTCAGGATTCCCGCCGCGGCGCACTTCGCGTCATGCTCGCCGCCGCCCGCGTTGCCCGGTGTGCCCGAGATACCCACCGCGCCGACGACGCGATCGCCCGCACGGATCGGCACGCCGCCCGCGGCCGTCGTGATGTTCGGCAACAGCACGGGGCCAATGCTGGTCAGCTCCTTGACGCGCTTGCCGTACTCCTCGGAGGGCATCTTGTAGGTAAGCGCGGTATACGCCTTGCGAAAGCTGTGAACCTCCGTGTGCGGCGCAGCGCCATCGTCGCGCAACTGTACCTTCTCGCGGCCGGCGTGATCGACAACGGTCACGCTGACTCTCTGGCCGTCGGCGCGGCACGCTGCGAGGGCCGCGGTCGCGACCTGGATCGCGGCATCGGTCGATACCGTCACTTCGTTCATCGTCTGCGCCACCGCTGGTACGGCGAACCCGAAGGCTGCAAGCACTGCAAAGCTGGTCTTCATAGTCTCTCCCCCTTAATCGAGCTTGGCGCCGCTCTCCTGCACGAGCTTCGCCCATTTGTTGAGGTCGGCGGTCATGAAATCGCGGAACACTTGCGGCTCGTTGCCGACCGGCTCGGAGCCGTCGTGCAAGATGCGCTCGCGCACGTCGGGCATCGCGAGCACGCGCACGAGCTCGTCGTGCAGTTTCGTTACGATCGGCTGCGGCATGCCGGCAGGTCCGATCACACCGTACCAGCCGACCACCTCGTAGCCAGGCACCGCCTCCGCCATCGCCGGTATGTCCGGAAGGCTCGGGATGCGTTGCGGCGTTGTCACTGCGATACCGCGCAACTTGCCCGAACGCATCTGCGGCACGGCCCCCGCCAGGCCGGCGAAGTTGAAGTCATAGCGTCCGCCGATGAGGTCGACGATCGCCGGGCCGGTCCCTTTGTACGGAATGTGCTCCGCCTTCACGCCGACCATGTGCTTGTAGAGCTCGCCGGCAAGATGGCCGCCGCTACCGATGCCGGCCGAGCCGTAGTTCAGTTCGCCGGACTTGGCCTTGGTCCACTCGACGAATTCCTTCAGATTCTTGGGCGGCGAAGCGGAGTTGATGATGAGCAGCAAACCCGCGCGCGTCAGCTGCGTGATCGGCGTGAAGTCGTTCACCGGGTGATACGGCAAGTTCGGATTCAGCGCCGCGTTGATCGTGTGCTGGTGGTACGCGAGAAGGAGCGTGTAGCCGTCGGGCGGCGACTTCGCCGTGATGTCTCCCGCGATCACGCCCGAGGCACTGGCGCGGTTATCGACGACCACCTGCTGCTTGAAGATCTCGCCGAGCTTCGCGCCGACCAGCCGCGCGAGAAAGTCGGTCGTCCCGCCCTGCGCGGCCGGCGTGATGAGGCGAATCGGCTTGTTGGGGTAGTCCTGTGCTTGCGCTACGCCCGCCAGCACAGCGAAGGCAAGAATCAGAAATCGCATCGCGTAAGCCTAGCGCGAACCCATCCCTCAAAGCTTGCTTCGTTCGCTTGAAGCGAAGCTAATGTCCGCTATCGGCCAGCGGACATCCCCGGTTTAGGTAAAGCCCGGCTTGTCGTGGAGCAAATCGATGATGGCTTGAGGTTCCGCTGGCTTCACTAGGAAGTGATCGAAGCCGACCATTTTGGCGAGCATCTTGTCTGTCTGGCTTTTCCATCGTCCAGAAATAGCAATTAGCAATGGCCGCGGCCCCTTACCGGCAAACTCGGTAACGATTTCCCGCGCGATAACGTAACCATCCTTACCTGGCATCTCGATGTCGAGGATGCACACGTGCGGCTTATAGCGCCGGACTGCGTCCATCACGAGCGACCCGTGAGTGACGTTGTGGACTGTGTGTCCCTCATCGCTGAGGATCGCCGCTAACGTCTGCACGGTATCGATCTCGTCATCGGCGACGAGGATGCTTAGCGCCGGCGCTGGCTGGGCGCGTTTAGCTGCCGCATTCATAGGGAAGGCCCGAAGATACATCGGCGATCGGCGCGTTGTAATCGCAGGATTCGCGCCGCTCACGACACTTGGTAGGGGCCTTACTACATTGGCGGTTGCCTCAGCCGGTCTTGCGAATCCGTTTGGTTAGTCTGCGCAGCGCCTGCGAAATGGGGTTTCCGTGATCGACCGTCTGACGCTCGTCTTGAACTCGGCCGTGCGCTTCGGCGACGAGCGCCCGCAGGTAGATCATCTTCTGCGTCAGATTTAGGCGATTGAACTCCTCGCGAGACAGTCGCTTGAACAGCGGGGCGTCCATGTCCGCCCAGTATCACGGACACCAACCCTTGAGTCTGTTACGAAATGTAGCAGCCCTCGGGTGCGCGGACACTAGTCCGGTCGGTGGCGTTTCCTGATCTGCTCCAGCAACGCCTTGCTATCGGCCATCGTTTCTTTGTTCGCGGCGATCACAATGTCCACGGCGCGCAGAAACACCTCGACGGGAACTGGCACCTCTCCGAGGAGCCAGTCCACCAATGACGGCAAGGGTACGTGCAAGCGTGATGCAAGTGTCACTTCATCACCTGCAATGAGACACGCTCGCATGAGCGTCCGGTGATGCGTCTCGCGGTTCATCGCTTCGCCCTGTGGCGGACGCGATT
>JAFARH010000282.1 GCA_019245555.1 Betaproteobacteria bacterium | reverse complement strand
AATTCCGGAAGTCGTGAACGTCCACACCAAAGGCGTGGGCGAGGCGATCACCGAGGTGGTGAGCGGCCGCGCCGATTGCTATTTCGCGCTCGTCTTCCAGGCGAAGAAGATCGTCGACTCCGGCAAGCTCGTCGCGCTCGCTACCAGCTCACCGAAGCGCAGCGCGCTGATGCCCAATACCCCGACCCTCGAGGAGCAGGGCTTCCAGAACGCGTCCTACAACTTCTGGGTTGGCGCGCTGGTGCCGACGAAGACACCGCGCGCGATCGTCGACAAGATCCACGACGACATCACTGCCCTCGTCGAGTCGCCCGAGGTCGTCGAGCAGATCAAGAAGCTCGGCTGCGACCCGCTGCCGATGTCGGTGCACGAGTTCGAGCAGATGGTGGCGAACGAGCTGCGCGAGAACGGCGAGATCATCAAGAAGGCGGGCATCAAACCGAACTGACATTTCTCCCGGAGGCGTCATGAGACGATTGGTCGGAATCGTCGTTGCGCTTTTCATCGGTAGCGCTTGGGGGCAGTCCTTCCCATCGAAGCCGATCCGCATCATCGTGCCCTTCCCAGCGGGCGGCACGACGGACATCGTGGCGCGCCTCGTCGGCGCCCGCATGCAGGAGACCATCGGCCAGCCGGTGCTCGTGGAGAACAAGGGCGGCGCCGGCGGCCAGATCGGTGCCGCCGAAGTGGCGAAGAGCCCGCCCGACGGCTACACGCTTCTCATGCACAACATCACGTTCCCCATGGCGTCGGTGGCGGCGGCCGTGCAGAACCGCGCGATGTACAACATCGAAGGCGACTTTGCCGGTGTGTCGATCTGCGTGTACGTGCCGCTCGTCGTCACGGCGCATCCAAGCGTCCCGGCGAATAACCTGCGCGAGCTCGTCGACCTCCTTCAGCGCGACAAGGCGCTCAAGTACAGCTACGGGTCGACCGGTCCGGGATCGTTCATGCACGTCCTGATGGAGGCGCTCTTCCGCGAGACGGGCATCGAGATGACGCACATTCCGTTCAAAGGCGCGGCGCCCCTCAAGCAGGAGCTGATCGCCGGGCGCATCAACGTCGGCGGCGACCAGCTTTCGTCCTCGCTGCCGGACATCCGCGCGGGCAAGATCAAGGCGCTTGCCACCAATGCCTCGAAGCGAACGCCGGATCTGCCCGACGTGCAGACTGTGCGCGAGCTCGGCTACGCAAAGCTCGAAGCGGACGGCTGGAACGGGCTTTTCGTGGCCGCGAAGACGCCGCGACCGGTGATCGACCGGCTGCAGAAGGAAGTGCTGGCCGCCGTGACGCATCCCGAGACGGCCAAGCGCTTGCGCGATGTCGGCGCCGAGCCGGTAGGCTCGCTGCCCGCAGAGCAGGACGCGATCCTGAAGCGCCAGGTCGATCAGTTCCGGCCGATCATCAAGGACATGCGGATCGAAAACTAGAGGAGGAAGCGTGCGGCATATTTGCTGGGCGTTCCTGCTTTGCTGCGGCCTCGCCACGGCGCAGCAATATCCGTCGAAGCCGGTGAAGCTCGTCGTGGCCTATCCGCCCGGCGGCAGCTCCGACCTGATGGCGCGCGTCTTCGCCGCCAAGCTCACCGACATGTGGGGCCAGCAGGTCCTCGTCGAGAACAAGCCCGGCGCTGCCGGCGCCATCGGCACCGAGTACGCCGCGAGGCAACCCGCCGACGGCTACTCGTTCATGATCGCGAACCTCGGGCCGATCGCCGTGAATCCGCTGCTCTCCAACGTGCCGTACAACGTGGAGAAGGATTTCGCGCCGGTGTCGCAGATCTCGCAGGGACCGAACGTCCTCGTCGTGCGCACCGATGCGCCGTTCAGGTCGCTGAAGGACATCATCGACTACGGCAAAGCCAATCCCGGCAAGCTCACCTATGGGACCAGCGGCCCGGGCAGCGTCTCGCACCTCTCGGGCGAGATGCTGAAGAACATCACCCAGATCCAGGCGACCGAGGTGCCCTACAAGGGCGGCGTCGACGCGATCAAGGACCTGCTCGGCGGCCAGTTCAACTTCATCTTCTCGGACACGCTTCCCGCGATGGCGCACGTGCGCGCCGGCAAGCTGCGCGCGCTGTGCATGACCGGCAGCGACAAGTTCGAGCTGCTCGCGGATCAACCCTCCTGCCAGGCCGCCGCGCCAGGTCTGGTAGCAGTGAACTGGTGGGGCGTCGTGATGCCGGCGGGTACGCCGCGGCCCATGATCTCGAAGCTGCATGCCGATACGGTCAAGCTCCTCTCCGATCCGGACGTCAAGCAGAAGTTCGCCGAGCTGGGCGTGGTCGCGACTTCGAGCACGCCGGAGCAATTCGGCGCCTTCATCAAGGCAGAGACCGAGAAGTATGCGAAGCTCATCAAAGAGGCCAACATCAAGGTAAACCAATGAAGCAGATCGGCGTCGCGGTTATCGGGGTTGGGTGGTGCGGCGGCATTCGCGCCGAGACACTCGCGAGCCACGCGCTGGTGAGTCAGCTGCACCTAGCGGAAATTCGCCCAGAGCGGCTCGCCGAGATGAAAGCAAAGCTCAAGCCGGCGACTGCGACCACAAATTACAAGGATCTGTTCTCGATAAAGGGAATAGAGGCTGTCTACATCTCTGCGACGCCCGAAGGGCTTCACTATCCGATGGCGAAGGATTTCCTGGCGGCTGGCAAGCACGTCTTCTTGGAGAAGCCGATCGCCATGACCCTTGCCGAGGCGGACGAACTGATCTCGATTGCGCGGGAGAAGAAGCGCAAATTCACCATCGGCTATTCGCAGCGCTTCAATCCGAAGTTCGCGTACGTGCGCAAATGCATTCGCGACGCCACGATCGGCAAGCCGGTCACGGCGCTCGTCTCGCGGCACATCACGCGCATGCTCGGCAGCAAGATCAGCGGGCGCTCGAAGCTCTCGCCGGCGGCGATGGAAGCGACGCATGACTTGGACTTTGTGTTTTGGTGCCTGGAGCCGGCCAAGCCGGTCCGCGTCTACTCGCAGGTGAACTACGGCGCGATGCGCGCTATGAGCGGCGGCGACGTGCCGGACCAGCAGTGGGTGGTGGTGACGATGGACAACGGCATCTCGGTGGTGGTCGGCGGCGGCTGGAGCCTGCCGCTCGGCTATCCGAACTTCTCGACGACCTGGATCGAGATGATCGGCACCGAAGGCGCGGTCATGGTTGACGACAGTCACAAGGATGTGGTCGTCAACACCGTGCAGAAGGGCATGCAACTGCCGATGTCGACGATGCCCGGCGAATTCGTCGATCACACCTATGCGGGGCCGATGTCGCCGGAGACGGTGCACTTCCTCGAGGCCGTCGTGTACGACCGTCCGGTGATGGTGACGCCGGAGCACGCGCGCATGGTGATGGAGGTCTATATCGCGGCTGACCTCTCAGCCGAGCGCAACGAAGTCATCTCGCTCCCCCTCAGAAAGCACCTTGAGAAAGCAGCCTAAGCGCATCGGCCTCGCCATCATCGGCGCCGGCCGCGTCGGACTCTTCCGCGGTGAGGTGGCGGCGCGGCACCCCCAGGTCGATTGGATCGGCGTCGCCGATCTCAAGCCCGATCGCGCGAAGCTCGTCGGTGACAAGTGCAAGGCCGATTTCGTTACGTCCGACTTCCGCGAGCTGTTGAATAGGCCGGAGGTCACGGCGGCGATCGTCTCGACCGATGAGCACCTGCATGTCGATCCGATCCTTGCGGCGGTGGAGCGCAAGCTCTCGCTCCTGATTGAGAAGCCGCTCGCGACCGAGTTGGAGGCCTCGCAGCGCGTGCTGGAGGCGATCAAGAGGTCAGGCAGCGACGCGGTCGTCGGCTACACGCAGCGCTTCCGCCGCAAATGGCTTTCGGTGAAGGAGAAGGTGCGCACTGGCGCGCTCGGCGACGTGACGCTCGTCACGAGCCGCGCCTTCATGAACCGCCTGGTCGCGCTCGACAACTACAAGCGCACCAACGATCCCAAGACCATCTCCCCGATGGTGATCTCGGGCACGCACGCGCTCGACGTCGTCATGTGGATGATGGAAGGCAAGCAACCGGTCGAGATCTACGCACGCTCGGTCGACAAGGCGCTCGGCCCGCAATACAAGGGCATCGATGCGACCGCCGGCATCATTACGTTCGCGGACGGCGCCA
>JAFARH010000265.1 GCA_019245555.1 Betaproteobacteria bacterium | reverse complement strand
CGGCGCCGTCCGGCCCGAAGCTGCGCTCCGAGTAGCGGACCTCTTTGCCGTCGTCGAGTAGTACGGTCGAGCAGCGCGTACCGTATTCCGGATTGATGATCTTCGCCGGCGCAAGCATGCCGAATAGCGGCTCTACCGCGGCTGAGTTCTCCGCAATGCGTGCCTTGAATGGCTGCACGTCGGGCGAATCCAGCAGCAGGTTGCCGAGCGCGTAATAGCCGGGCTCCAGGCGCCGGGGCGAGCCGTCGCGGTTCGACATCCACCACAGTTCCTTGCGGTCGCTCGTGAGCAGGTTGAAGCCGCTGTACTTCGCGGCCCGCGAGGCGACGTCGGACATATAGGCGGCCGGAACTGCCCCGTTGATGAGAAAGCCCGTGACCAGCGCGCCGCGCGATTCGGCTGCAGTGGGCTCGCGCGCTCCGCGGTAGTTGGTAACGGCAGCGAACCGGCCGGTGCGGCTGACCGCCATCCACGTGCCCATCGCCTGCAAGTCGCGGCCGCCGAGGATCTGCGGCTGGTCTTGCCAGAAGGCGGCCGGAGCCGCCTTGCGGGCGTGGAACTCGTCGCGGTTGGCCGCGACGATCAGCGGGAATTTAGGATGAGCTCGCCAAGCGAGAACGATCAGGCACATTCCGGCGCTTCAGGCTCTGGTATAGCTGGATGGCCTTCTCGGGCTTCTCGTTCTTGTGAACGACCGCGCCGACCGCCTGGATCATGGCGACGGGGTCGTCGGACTGAAAGATGTTGCGGCCCATGTCGACGCCGGCGGCGCCCTGGTCGATCGCCTTGTAGGCCATGGTAAGCGCGTCAAGTTCGGGCAGCTTCTTGCCGCCGGCGATGACAATCGGCACCGGGCAGCCGGCGCAGACGCGCTCGAAGCCGTCCTCGATGAAGTAGCTCTTTACGTAGTGCGCGCCCAGCTCGGCGGCGATGCGGGTCGCCAGGCTGAAGTAGCGCTCGTCGCGCTTCATCTCGGCGCCCACGCCGGTCACCGCCATGGTCGGAATGCCGTACTTGTTGCCGGTATCGATGAGCTGCACCAGGTTCTTGATCGACTGGTGCTCGTACTCCGCGCCGATGTAGATCTGCGTGGTGATCGCGGCGGCGTTGATGCGGATGGCGTCTTCGATATCCACCGCGATCAGCTCGCGAGAGAGTTCGGTCAGGATGCTCTGGCCGCCGGAGCAGCGCAGGACGACCGCGTTCGTCGAGGAGGCAGGGATCACCGAACGCAGCGCACCGCGCGTGCACATCAGCACGTCGGCGTAAGGAATCAGCGGCACAATGTTCAGGTCTATCCGCTCGAGCCCCGTCGTGGGGCCCTGGAAGTAGCCGTGGTCGAAGGCGAGCATCACGGTGCGACCCGAGGCGGGATTGAAGATGCGCGCGAGGCGGTTCTGCATACCCCAGTCGAGCGCGCCCGCGCCCTTGATGTAGAACGCGTGGTTCTTCTGCGGAATCCCCAGACCGAAGTCTTTGCCTTCTCTGATGTCGTCCTTGTCGGCCATAATTTGTTCTCGAAAAAAGTTAACTTACCATGTACGCGATCATCTGTTTCGACCGCCCTGATTCCGCCAAGCTGCGCGACGCGCATCGCGCGGCACACGTTGAATTCCTGAACGCCAATGCCGCCCGCATCGTCTTCGGTGGGCCGCTCAAGAGCACGGTCGAAGGTGCGAGCACCGGGGCGCTGATCGTCGTCGACTGCGCCACGCGCGAGGAAGCTGAAGCTCTGATTGCTGCCGATCCGTTCAAGAAGGGTGGGGTGTACGAAAGCGTCTCGATCCGCGCCTTCAAGAAGGTTTTCCCGGCAGCGCGTCCTTGAATACCTCGAGCTTGCGCGGCACGCCGAGCTTGGCCCCTTCGCGTTCCAGCACCGCCTGGAACGCCGCATCGTTTTTCACGCCTTCATAGACTTCCATGTAGGTCGTGGCATCGTCGCGCCGGTGCATCCAGCGTCCGCGCACGCCGCACTCGCGCTCGACCACGCTGAAAAGGCGCTCCACACTGGCGCGCAGCTCCGCCACACGCGCTAGATCCACCTTGTAATAGACGTAGTAGTTCAGATGGGCATTACCGCAAGGACCTCGGCGCCGCCCTCAGCCGGCGCCGCATCTACCACCGTGCCGCCGTTGAATTCCTGCCCGGGCTGCAACGACACGCCCGCCGGGGCTCGCGTATGCACCATGCGGCGCTTCACCCCCTGGCCGCGATACTGCGCGCGAGCCACGATCTCTTGCCCGGGATAACAGCCCTTGCGGAAATCGACGCCGCCCAGAGCTTCGAAATTCACCATCTGCGGCACGAACTGGTCCTGCGTTGCGCTCGTGATGAGCGGCCGGCCGGCGCGGATCTCCTGCAGCGTCCATTGCACTTCGTCGGCATTGGGCGCCTCGCTTAGCTCGCTCGCGGCGCCAACCTGCAGGAATCGACGCTCGCTAACGCGCACGCTGACGACGTTTCCGCGCCATGACACTTCACCGGACACGTCGGCATCCCACACGCCGAACTGCGCCCACGTATCGCTCAGATCAGCAATCTTCACCTTCGAGCGCAGCACGAACATCGAAAGGCGCTTCGCCACCGGCGCCGCAAGATCGCGCGCAAGCTGCAAGAGGAAGCCGTCGGGCGAGGGGATCACGATAAAGCTTGCCAGCAGCCTTCCTTTCGCTGAGCACCAACCAGCAAGCGCCCATCGATCGCCAGGCAAATGCTCGATGTCGTTCGTGAGCTGCGCGTGAAGGAATGCACGCGCATCCGCCCCCGTGACCGAGAGCAATCCGTAGCGGCTGAGGCGCGCGCGCTGCATCGTAGAATGCGATTTTACCGTCGCGCGAATCCTGAAGACCCTTCTCGCTCTCATAGTTCTCCTCGTGCTTGGCGCCGGCGGTTACGCCGCCTGGTATGTCTATACGCCCCTCGAGGTCACCAAGATGCCGGCGGATATCGAGATTCCACAAGGAACCGGTTTTCGCGCGGCGCTGGCGCAGCTCGAGCGCTCCGGCGTTAAAGTGCGGCCGCTGCATTTCGAGGCACTCGCGCGCGCGATGAAGCGCGAGCGCGACATTAAGGCAGGGAACTACGTGATTGCCGGCCCGATCACGCCGATGGAGCTGATGCAGAAGCTCACGCGCGGCGACGTCGCACAGGCCGAAGTCCGGCTGATCGAAGGCTGGACATTCGCGCAGTTCCGCGCGCTCCTCGACGCGAGCCCCGACCTGCGCCATGACACTGCTGGGCTTGAGGATACAGAGGTCCTCGCCCGCATCCAGGCCACCGAGAACCACCCCGAAGGTCTCTTTTTCCCCGACACGTACCTCTTTGCCCGGGGCTCGAGCGACCTCGCAGTCCTGCGCCGCGCCTACCGGGCGCTGCATCGCCATTTGCAAGCCGAGTGGGACACGCGCGCGCCGAACGCACCGTACGGCTCGGCCTACGAGGCGCTGATCATGGCGTCGATCATCGAAAAGGAGACCGGGCAGGCAGGGGAGAGGGATCAGATCGCCGGGGTCCTCGTGAATCGGCTGCGGATCGGCATGCGACTGCAGGCAGACCCGACCATCATCTACGGTCTCGGCGCGAGCTTCGACGGCAACCTGAAGAAGATCCACTTGATCACCGACGGCCCGTACAACACGTACACGCGCGCCGGCCTGCCACCGACGCCAATCGCCATGCCGGGCCGCGCTTCGCTCCACGCCGCCGTGCAGCCCGCGAAGACCGATGCTCTGTATTACGTCTCGCGGGGCGACGGTACCAGCCAGTTTTCGCGCTCGGTCCGGGAGCACAATGAGGCCGTGACGAAGTATCAGCTGAAAAAGAAGCGATGAGGTTCATCACGCTCGAGGGCGTCGATGGCGCCGGCAAGTCGAGCCACATCGAGTTCATCGCCGACGCGGTACGCACGAAGGGCCTGCATTCCATCGTGACGCGAGAACCAGGCGGCACCGACCTCGCCGAGCGGCTGCGCGAGGTGATCCTTCGCGAGCGCATGCCTCCGGTGCTGGAGACGCTGCTAGTGTTCGCCGCGCGCACCGACCACGTCGCACGCGTGATTCGTCCGGCGCTCGAGTCAGGCACGGTGGTCATCTGCGATCGCTTCACCGATGCGACCGTCGCCTATCAGGGCGCTGGCAACGGTGTGAGCCGGCAATTGATCTCCCAACTGGCCGAAGCCGCGCATCCGGGCCTCAAGCCCGACCGCACCCTGATCTTCGACTGCCCGTACGAAGTTTCCAGCGCGCGCCTAGCCAAGACAGGCAAGACGCTCGATCGCTTCGAGCGCGAAGACCGGGCATTCTTCGACCGAGTGCGCAGCGCTTATCTCGGGATCGCGAAGGAAGAGCCGCGGCGCGTCCGCGTCATCGATGCCTCGGGCGATGTTGCCGCGGTCCGCGGCCAGATCACATCGGCACTACAAGGCCTCTGATGCATCCCTGGAACCAGCCGATCCTGGATTCGCTCAAGGCCCGCCTCGATAGGCTGCCGCACGCCATCCTGCTCCACGGCCCGCGCGGCGTCGGCAAGCTCGAGCTCGCGGAGACGATGGCGCAGCTCCTGCTCTGCGAGCACAAGGACTTGAAGGCGCGTCCCTGCGGACAGTGCGACGGCTGCCGCTGGTATCTCGCGGGCAATCACCCCGACTTTCGTCGTCTCGAGCCCGAAGCGATCGCCAAAGTGCCGCCGGCTGCAGAAGACGAGGAGGGTAGTGAGCCGGCCCCGGCCAAGCGCACGAAGCAGCCGAGCCTCTTCATCCTGATCGAGCAGGTTCGCGAGCTCGCCGCGTTTCTCAACCTGCGCTCGCACCGCGGCGCGCTGCGTGTCGCGCTAGTACACCCGGCCGAGGATCTCTATCCGAACGCCGCGAACGCGCTCCTCAAAGGCCTGGAAGAGCCACCCGCGGGGGCGGTCTTCATCCTGGTGTCGCATCGCCCGTCCCGCCTGCTCCCCACCGTACGTAGCCGCTGCGTCGCGATGCCCGTCCCGATTCCTCCACGCGATACTGTCCTAGCCTGGCTGAACGCCCAGAAGACCCAGAACGCCGATCGGTGGCTTGCCTTTGCCGGCGGCGCCCCGCTTCAGGCCCTTGAGTACGCAGGGGAGGCGAGCGCTTGGGACCGCCTCCTCAAATCGCCCTCACCGGTCGACGATCGCGAGAACCTTGAACGCCTTGCCGAGGCGCTGCAGAAGATGGCCTATGACCGCGCCTTCTCAGCCTTCGGCCTCCCACCTAAGTACCGGACTGGGGTTCCAGCAGCGCGTTCAGCTCGAGCCTGGCTGGGCTTCGCCCGGCGTATGGGGGAGGACCGGCTACTGACGCGACATCCGCTCAACCCCAGACTGTTCTCTAGCGAGTTATTGGGGTCCATGCGTGATTTAACATAATACACATTGTATATCTATAGGCGTTCAAAGCACCTTAAGGAACGTCGCTAACCATATGAAGCGCTTTACCTTCAGCTCGCCGCAGAACACCGGGACTATTAGCGTCGCCCAAACGTTTAAACGGTTA
>JAFARH010000175.1 GCA_019245555.1 Betaproteobacteria bacterium | reverse complement strand
AGTGGTCAATGCCATCGAGCAGGCGCTTGCGGTAGGACTCTTTCAGCGCCGAGCAGGTGACGACGGCGTCGTTTTCCTTGCGCAGGGCCTTGTTCAACGCATCGAGCCAGGGCCAGCGATCGCCATCGTCGAGCGGAGTGCCCGCAGCCATCTTCGCCACGTTCTCGCGAGGATGGAAATCGTCCCCTTCGATGAAGCGCCAGCCGAGCTCCTTTGCGACGAGCTCGCCGATCGTGGTCTTGCCCACGCCGGACACGCCCATCAGGACGACGATCATCCCTTTTGGATGGGATGACCTCCGAACTTGGCGCGCATCATCGCCAGGAGGCGGCGCGCATAGTCGGAGCGTCCCTGGCTCGAGAACCGGCTCATCAGCGCCATCGTGATCACGGGCGCCGGCACGCCGAGCTCGATCGACTCGAGCGCGGTCCATCGGCCTTCGCCGGAATCCGCCACGACCGGCGCGATGCCCGAAAGCGATTCGTTGTCCTTGAGAATTCCTGCGCAGAGATCGAGGAGCCACGAGCGCACGACGCTGCCATGACGCCAGGTCTCCGCGAGCCGCGCGGGATCGATGTCGAGCTCCTTTCGTGCCGCGAGGAGTGCGAAGCCCTCAGCGAGCGCCTGCATCATTCCGTACTCGATGCCGTTGTGAACCATCTTCGCGTAGTGCCCGGCGCCGCTCGGCCCGCAATGCAGCCACCCGTTCTCAGGATGCGGCGCCAGCGCCTTAGCCACAGGCGCGAAGATCTCGATCGACTTGGGCGTGCCGCCGAGCATCAGGCAGAAGCCGTGCTCTCGGCCGTGGATGCCGCCCGAAATACCGGCGTCGATGTAGCGCAGGCCCTGCTGCGATAGCGCAAGCGCGCGGCGCATCGAGTCGCGGTAGTAGCTATTGCCGCCGTCGACGATCGTGTCGCCGGCAGAAAGGAGCGGAATCAGTTCCTTGATTGTGTCCTCGACCGGCGTGCCCGCGGGCAGGCTCAAGATCAGGATGCGCTCGCCATCGAGGCGCGCGCAAAGCGCGGCAAGGTTCTCACGCACTCGATGTTGGCGCTGCCCTGGAGCGCGGCGCCGACCTCGTCGGACCGGTCGTAGCAGAAGACCTTCATTCCCACGTGCGCGACGCGGCGTGCCATGCCCGCACCCATCCTGCCGAGTCCGACGATTCCGATCTGCATCAACACTCCTCGAACGGTTGCATTGATTTTAGGGTCTCAGCTTCACCATGGATATCGTCGGCTTGCTGCAATGGCCCGCCATGCTGACCACGGTCACGGCGTCCTGGCTTGTTGCCTCACGCGCCGCACCGCGACGTGCAGCCGGGTTCTGGTGCTTCCTTTTAAGTAATGTGCTGTGGGTACTGTGGGGCTGGCACGACCATGCCTATGCACTGGTCGTCCTACAGTTCTGTCTAGCGGCCTTGAACGCGCGAGGCGTCTACAAGAACGAGTGAGCCAGCTTTTCCGCCGGCTCGAGCTCCCGAAAGCTGCGCAGCCAGGTGAGCTGGCGCTTGGCGAGCTGGCGCGTAGCGGCGACGGCCTGGCTGCGCATCTCCGCTGCGCTGATGTCGCCTTCGAGATGCAGCCACACCTGTCGATAGCCGACGGCACGCATGCTGGGCAGACCGGCGCTTAGCTTGTATTGGCGCCGTAGCCGCTTCACCTCATCCACCAGGCCGGCCGCGAGCATCGCGTCGAAGCGTGCCGCGATTCGCTCCGCCAGTGCCTCGCGGTCCTGCGGAACCAACGCGAATGCCTTGAGTGAGAACGGCAGGCCTGCGCTGGTGCGGCCTTGCAGCGATGACATCGGCTTGCCGGTGAGGCGCCAGACTTCGAGCGCGCGCTGGATACGCTGTGCATCGCGGGCGGGAATGCGACGCGCTGCCGGCGGGTCCACCTTCGCGAGCTCGGCGTGCAGCGCGGCCCAGCCTTTCTCGCGTGCCTCTGCATTAATGGCTGCACGTATCTCAGGATCCGCTTGCGGTAGGGCGTCGAGCCCGCCAACGAGTGCGCGGTAGTAGAGCATCGTGCCGCCGACGATGAGCGGGACCTTTCCCCTCGACAGGATTTCCCTGACCGTGCCGATCGCATCGGTGCGCCAGCGTCCGGTGGAGTAGCTCTGGTCCGGATCGATCACGTCGAGCAGATGATGCGGTACCTGCGCTCGCTCGGCCGCGCTGGGTTTCGCTGTGCCCACATCGAGCCCGCGGTACACCTGCGCCGAGTCCATCGAGACGATCTCGAGCGGCACGCGCCGCGCGAGCTCCAGCGCCATCTGCGATTTGCCGCTCGCCGTCGGGCCGAGCAGCGCGTAAGCCTTACCGACCACCTGCGACGTCGAGAATCGCTCCGCTCACGTACGACGCCTCATCCGACGCCAGCCACAGGATCGCTCGCGCAATCTCTTCCGGCTCACCCGCCCGCTGCAGCGGCGAGCTCGCTCCAATGCGGTCGGCGCGCTCGGGATCGCCGCTCGAGGCGTGGATGTCGGTATGAATCACGCCAGGGCGAATGGCGTTGACCCGGATGCCTTCGGGCCCAACCTCCTTTGATAGCCCCAGCGTCAGCGTATCGATCGCCGCTTTCGACGCTGCGTAGTCGACGTACATCGCCGGCGAGCCAATGCGCGCGGCGACCGAAGAAATGTTGATGATCGAGCCGCCATTGCCGCCGTGCTTCTTCGACATGCGCTTTACCGCCTCGCGGGCGCAAAGGAAGCTGCCGGTGATGTTGACGGCGAACATGCGCTGCATGCGCTCGGCCGACATCTCGTCGACGCGGGCGGCGACATCGACGATACCGGCGTTGTTCACGAGCACGGTGATGCGCCCGAGCTTTTCATCGATTTCCTTGAACATGCGCACGACGTAGCTTTCCGCCGCCACGTCGCCGTGAATGGCCAACGCGCCGGTCTCGTGCGCGAGCTTCTCGGCCGCGGCCTTGTTATGTACGTAGTTCAGCGCCACCTTGTAGCCACGCTCGGCCGCAAGGCGCACGGTCGCTGCACCGATGCCGCGGCTGCCGCCGGTGACGAGCATCACTCCCGCCATCAACGCCCCCTGAGGAAAAGCCTGTCGAGATCGGCCATGGTGAGCTGGTACCAGGTAGGCCGCCCATGGTTGCAACTGCCGGAGCGCTCGGTTTCCTCCATCTCGCGCAGCAGCGCATTCATCTCAGTGTGCGTCAGCGCTCGATTCGCCCGCACGGCGGCGTGGCAGGCCATGGTGGCGAGGAGCTCGCTCTGCCGGCCGGCGAGCATCTGGCTCGCGCCGAAATCGCGGATTTCCCTAAGCAGCGAGCGTGCAAGGCTTACGATGTCGCCGCTCGCTAGGAGCACCGGTGCGGTGCGCACTGTGAGCTCGTTCGGGCCGGAGACGGTAATTTCGAGCCCCAGGCGGTCGAGCGTTTCCTGGTTCTCTTCCGCCGTCGCGACGTCGATGGCTTCAGCCGAGAACACTGCGGGGACGAGCAGCCGCTGGCGCGCTACATCGCCGCCATCGATGCCGCTCTTCAGGCGTTCCATGAGGATGCGCTCGTGTGCTGCATGCATGTCGACGAGCACGAGCCCCGTCTCGTTCTGCGCCAGGATGTAGATGCCATGCAACTGGCCAAGCGCGAAGCCCAGCGGTGGACTTTGCTCCGCCGTCGGGAGTGGCGCTGGGGCAACTGTTGACGGCTGATAATTCGCGGCCGGCTGGGCGAGGGAGAACGCTGCCTGCACGCCACCACTGTGCGAGACCTTGGCATAGGCGACCGGCGCGTGCGCGGCGCTGGGCGATAGTGCGCGCTCGAGCGCATGCCGCACGAACTGGTGGATCACCCGCGAGTCGCGGAAGCGCACCTCGATCTTCGCCGGATGCACGTTCACATCCACGCTGCGCGGGTCGATGCCGAGAAAGAGCACGTAGGCTGGCTGCCGCTCGCCGTGCAGGAGCTCCGCGTAGGCCTCGCGTATTGCGTGCGCCACCACGCGATCGCGCACGTAGCGTCCGTTGACGAACAGGTATTGCGCGTCCGCCCGTCCTTGAGCCGCTTGTGGCGTACCTGCCAGCCCAGCGAGCGTCATGCCGCCTGCATTGGTTTCGACCGCCACGCTCGCGTCCGCGACCTCTTTGCTTAGGAGCGCGGCTGCGCGCTCGGCGAGCGACTGCGAGCGCAGATGGCGGCTCGCGCGACCGTTGTGGCGCAGGGTGAAGCCGATCTCGGGGTGGGCGAGGGCGATGCGGCGGAACACCTCGTCGCAATGACCGAATTCGGTCGACTCGCTCTTCAGGAACTTGCGGCGCGCCGGCGTATTGAAGTAGAGATCTTCGACGCTGACGGTCGTGCCGTGCGCGCGTGCTGCGGGCGATATCTCGCCACTATCGCCGCCTTCGACGCGCAGTGCGCTGCCGTGCCCGTCTTCTTCCCGCCGCGAGGTGATTGCGAGTCGCGATACGGCGGCGATCGAGGCAAGCGCCTCGCCGCGGAAGCCCATGGTGGCGACGCCTTCAAGGTCTGCAAGGGACGAGATCTTGCTGGTGGCATGCCGCGCAATGGCGAGCGGCAGGTCCTCGCGCGAGATGCCGGCGCCGTCGTCCTCGACCTGGATGCGCCGCACGCCGCCTTCGTCGAGCGTCACGCTGATGGCGCGCGCGCCGGCGTCGAGGCTGTTCTCGAGGAGCTCCTTCAGGACGGAAGCGGGGCGCTCGACCACTTCGCCGGCCGCAATCTGGGAGACGAGAAGCTGCGGCAGCACGCGAATGGCGCTCACGGGCGGGATTATAGAATCGACCGGTGGAACTGTTCGCCATGTTGTGGGACTTCGCGGTCCATCTCGACCAGCATCTCGCCGCCTTCGTCGCCCAGCACGGCGCCTGGGTCTATGCGCTCCTCTTCGTCATCGTGTTCTGCGAAACCGGCCTGGTGGTAACGCCCTTTCTGCCGGGCGACTCGCTCCTCTTCGTCGTCGGCGCGCTCGCCGCAGCGGGCGGGATGAATATTCTTCTCGTCATGGCAGTGCTCATCGCCGCGGCACTGTGCGGCGACAACTGCAACTACTGGATCGGTCGCTGGGCGGGCCGGCATATCGTGGCGCGCTGGGTGAATCCGGTGCATCTGCAGCGCACCCACGACTTCTACGAACGCCACGGCGGCAAGACCATCATCATTGCGCGCTTCATGCCGATCGTGCGCACCTACGTGCCCTTCGTCGCGGGCCTCGGAGCGATGCCGTACCTGCGGTACCTCTTGTTCTGCGTGATCGGCGCACTCGCCTGGGTCGGCTCGATCTGCATGGTGGGATACTTCTTCGGGAACATTCCGGCGGTGAAGAGCAACCTCACGGTTGTAATCCTCGCCATCGTCCTGCTGTCGATCTCGCCAGGCGTGATCGCTTGGCTGAAAAACAGATCAGTTCAGCGCCATGGGTGACGCCGGGCGCGGCGGGTGTTTCGCGACGTAGTCGCGGATCCCGTCGAGGATCGCACGCGCCAGCTTGTCCTGATAGCCGCGGTCGTTCAGCCGCTTCTCTTCCTGCGGATTCGAAATGAAAGCGGTCTCGATCAGGATCGACGGCACATCCTGTGCCTTCAGCACGGCGAAGCTCGCCTGCTCGACGCGGGCCTTGTGCAGGTCGTTCACCGAGCCTATGTGCTGCAGCACTGAGTTCCCCAGTCGCAGGCTGAAATCGATGGTCGCGGTTTGCGAGAGGTCGAGCAGCGTCTGCTTCACATAGGACGCCTGCCCGGCGAGGCTGACGCCGCCGATGAGATCGGACTCGTTCTCTTTCTGCGCCAGCAGTCGCGCCATCTCCGACGTCGCCCGGCGCTCTGATAGCGCAAACACCGAAGACCCCTTGGCGTTGGAGCGCTTGAAAGAGTCGGCGTGGATCGAGACCAGCAGATCAGCGCGCACTTGCCGCGCTTTGTCGACGCGAGTGTTAAGCGGCAGGAAGTAATCGCCGTCGCGGGTGAGGACGGCGCGCATGTTCGGCTCGGTATCGATCAGCGCCTTCAGCCGCTTCGCGATCATGAGAGTCACGTTCTTCTCGCGCGTGCCGCGCTTGCCGATCGCCCCGGGATCCTCGCCGCCGTGCCCGGCGTCGATCACGATGGTGGCGAGACGTGCGACTGCCGGCTTTTCCGTCGCCGCAGCCGTCGGTACGTCTGGCTTGGCGGCGCCTTGCGCGATCAGCTCGGCAAGCGGGTCCGCCGCGACGAGCGGATGGATGTCGAGCACCAAGCGATGCCCGTACTCGGCGATCGGCGATA
>JAFARH010000377.1 GCA_019245555.1 Betaproteobacteria bacterium | reverse complement strand
GGCGCGAAGCGGCCGGAGACGCTGAAGGTCGTCGCCGGTTATCACGACGGCTGGATGGGGGCCGGCATGATCGGCTTCTCGTGGCCCGATGCGTATCTCAAATGCGAGACTACGGTGAACATCATCAAGGGGCTGATGGAGGAGCGGGGCTGGAAACCGGACGAGATCAACGCGGAGTACATCGGCTACAACTCGCTGCTCGGGGCGAACGCCGATCCGGCGCAGCGCGACAATCTCAATGAATGCTTCATCCGCATGACCATCCGCACGCCCGACAAGCGCATGGCGGATGGCTTCGGCCGGCTGTTTCCATGGCTCGGCCTCTCCGGCCCGCCTTACGTCGGCGGCTTCAAGGGCGTACAGGGCGCCAAGGAGTTGCTCGGGCTGTGGCCGACGCTCGTCCGCCGCGAAGCAATCGAGCCGCGTGTTGCGATCGATGTCGAGGCGGTCGCATGAAGGTCGGCCTGTGGAAGATCGCGCACGCGCGTTCAGGCGACAAGGCGGACCGCGCCGACATTGGGCTGTTCGCTTATGATGCGCCGACCTATGCGGTACTGAAACGCGAGGTGACGCGCGAGCGGCTTGCCACGCATTTCGCCGACATCTGCAAAGGCCCGGTCGAGCTCTATCCGCTCGACAATCTGCTGGCGATCAAGATCGTGCTCAACGCCGCGCTGCAGGGAGGCGCCGCGCGCTCGCTGCGCATGGACAATCTCGGCAAGTCGGTCGCCGCGCAACTGTTGCGCATGGAGATCGAGGCGCCCGCCGACTTGCCAAGGCTCGCGCGCGCATGAGTGTGCCGCAACGCAAGGCGCGTCCGCGCCGCAACAACGAGAGCAACCGCCGCGAGGAGCTGCTGCGCGTCTCTGCGAAACTGTTCCGCGAGAAGGGCTTCGACGGCACCTCGATCCGAGATATCTCGGCGGCTGCCGGCATGCACTCGGGCAGCCCGTTCTATCACTTCAAGACCAAGCAGGACATTCTGGTCGCCGTGATGGAGCAGGGCCTCGCCGAAGGCCTGCGCAAGACCGAGGAGGTGATGGCGCTCTCGCTGCCTCCCGAGCAGAAGCTGACGAAGCTCGTTCGCACGCAGCTCGGCACCATCCTGGAAGAAGGCAACGACTTCATTCCGGTGCTGCTCTATGACTGGCGATCGCTGACACTGGCCAATCGCCGCCGCATCGTTGCGGTGAAAGACCGCTACGACGCGCTGTGGCAGTGCCTGATCGACGACTTGCAGCGCGCCGGCCACATGCCGGGCGACGCGCAGCTTGTGCGGCTGCTCATCCTCGGCGCGGTGAACTGGGCCGGCACCTGGTATCGGCTCGGCGGGCGCCTTTCGCTCGACAAGGTCGCGGAGGATGCGGCGCGGCTGTTCCTGCAAGGAAAGCAGTGAGCGCTGCGGAACGCATACCTGTCAGGTAATTGAAGCAGGGCCGTCGCGGGATATCGTCTCGTATGAGTATTGCGAAAGGTCCTCGCGAATGAACGTGCGCCTGCCCTTCTTCTACGGCTGGGTCATCGTCGCCGCCGCCTTCATCACGATGGGCATCGGCGTCAATGCGCGCACGGCGTTCTCGCTGCTGCTGCCGCCGATCATCGGCGAATTCGGCTGGGACCGCGGCCTCGTGGCGGGCGCGTTCTCGTTCGGGTTCTTCGTCTCGGCGTTCTTCGCGCCGTTCGTCGGCCGCCTGATGGATCAGCGAGGCCCGCTCCTCGTGGTCGAGATCGGCGTGATCCTGACCGCGCTCGGGCTCGGGCTTGCAGCCTTCGCGCACGAGCCGTGGCAGTTCTACGGCACGCTGGGTTTTCTCGTCGCCACCGGCGCGAATTTCCTCGGCTACGGCGTGCAGTCGCAGCTCATCCCGCGCTGGTTCGTGCGGCGGCGCGGCCTCGCCATCGGCATCGCGTTCGCGGGCGTCGGCATCGGGTCCATCGTGCTGCTGCCCTGGATGCAGATCGTGATCGCGCGCGACGGCTGGCGCGATGCGTGCCTCGGCCTCGCGATTATCACCGGCGTGGTGCTGATCCCGCTCAACCTCCTCCTGCGCAAGCGGCCACAGGACATCGGGCTCCATCCGGACGGCGATGCAGCGCCCATCAGCACGCAAGCAGGACACGCCGCAAACATCGTCGA
>JAFARH010000351.1 GCA_019245555.1 Betaproteobacteria bacterium | reverse complement strand
GCGCGGCTCGGCGAGCTCGCGAAGGACGAGGACCTGGCACGCTACGTTCTTTGAGCTCCGCTTCCAGGCATTCCTGGCAGAGGCAGTCCCGACCCATTACCGGCTGAAGCGCCGGCAGTTCCTCGCACCAGCAGCCTTCTTCGTCCGCCCCGCAGCGGAAGGGCTTCTTGCATCGGGCGCAGGCGAGCTCCCTCATCGGGACAGTCTACCCCTTGAAATCGGACGCCCCGTCCCTATCTCCTGAGTACTGCCTCAGGCAAAGGAGACAATGAAATGGCAAACGTTACGCGATTCGACCCGTTCAACGATCTGGTCGACGATCTGTTCAAGGGCTTCCTCGTACGGCCACTCGCCTATGAGGGGCGTATCAACGGCGGCGCGCTGCCGCGCGCCAAGGTGGACGTAGCTGAGAAGAATGGCGCCTACGTGGTGAGCGCCGAGCTGCCCGGTGTGAGGAAAGACGACATCCACGTCAGCATCGACGGCGCAGAGGTGACGCTCGAAGCCGAAGTGAAGCGCGAGAAGGAAGCTAACAAGGACGAGCGCGTGCTGCACAGCGAGCGCCTCTACGGCAAGCTCACCCGTAGCTTCACCCTGCCGGCGGAAGTCGACGAGGCGAATGCCCAGGCGAAGTTCACCGACGGCGTGCTCGAGCTGACGCTGCCGAAGAAGGCCGCGGCCCAGCGCAAGCAGATCACGATCCAGTAATTCGCAACCGGTCGTAAAGAAAGGCGGACGCCCGCAGGGGTAGTCCGCCTTTTTGTTTGTATACTGCGGCGGAAGGTGAACGCACCCTTCAACCACAATCCGCAGGCTGCCGAAAAGGCGCGCGTCCTCGCGGAAGCGCTGCCATACATCCAGCGCTTTCACGGCAAGACCATCGTCGTGAAGTACGGCGGCAATGCGATGACTGAAGACGAGCTGAAACGCGACTTCGCCTACGACGTCGTGCTGCTCAAGCTCGTGGGCATGAATCCGGTCGTGGTTCACGGCGGTGGCCCGCAAATCGAGGAGCTCCTGACCAAGCTCGGCAAGAAGGGCGAGTTCGTGCAGGGCATGCGCGTCACCGACGCCGAAACGATGGATATCGTTGAGATGGTTCTCGGCGGGCAGGTCAACAAGGAAGTCGTCGAGCTCATCAACCAGGCCGGCGGCAAGGCGGTCGGACTCACGGGACAAGACGGCGCCTTCATCCGCGCGCGCAAGATGCTCCTGCCGTCGAAAGAGAACGGGCACGTCGATCTTGGCCAGGTTGGCGAGGTGCAGTCGATCGATCCGGCGATCATCCAGGCGCTCGAGGCGGGCGGCTTCATTCCGGTGGTGGCGCCGATCGGTACCGGCGCGGACGGCACGACCTACAACATCAACTCCGACCTCGTCGCTGGCAAGCTGGCGGAAATCCTCGGTGCGGAGAAACTGGTCGTCATGACCAATACGCCGGGCGTGTTGGATAAGCAGGGCAAGCTGCTCACGGGGCTGACGCCCAAAAAGATTGATGACCTGGTGAACAAGGGCGTCATCTCGGGCGGCATGCTGCCGAAGATCGGCTCCGCGCTCGACGCCGCGCGCAACGGTGTGAAGAGCGTGCACATCATCGACGGCCGCGTGCCGCACGCGCTCCTGCTCGAAGTCTTGACCGACCAGGGCGTCGGCACTCTCATCCGCTCGAAGTAAATGCGCATAGCGCGCCTACCGCCGTCGCGGCGGGTGTGGATCTTTGACCTCGACAACACGCTGCACGACGCGCGTGCGCACATCTTTCCGTCGATGCATGACCAGATCAATGCGTTCCTGCGCCGCCATTTCAACGTCGACGAAGCCGGCGCCAATGCCATGCGCGAGCACTTCTGGCGCACCTACGGCACGACGCTGAACGGCCTCATGCGCCACCACGGCGTGCATCCGCGCCACTTCCTTGCGGAGACGCACGTTTTTCCGGAGCTTGCCGACATGGTGGTGCACGAGAACGCGCTCAAGCACGCGCTCGAGCGCCTAGGCGGCACAAAGCTTGTGTTCTCCAACGCTCCCCGGCACTACGTCGAGCAGGTATTGCGCGCCATCGGCCTCGGCCGTTACTTCGACGGCGTGTACAGCATCGAGGACACGCGCTATCGAGGCAAGCCTGCACTCCATGGATTCAACTACCTGCTGCGCAAGCATCACCTAGACCCGCATCGCTGCGCCTTCATCGATGATGTGCTCGAGAACTTGCGCACCGCACACCGCCTGGGCATGTCGACGGTATGGGTGTCGAGCGAGCGCCGCCGCGTGTCTTACATCGATTTGCGCATCGCATCCGTAACCGAGCTGCCCCGCTTGGTCTTCCGCGGAAGCTCGGCTTAGAATCGGCTCCCCCCTTTAGTCCATCACATGCCCCGAGCCAAAGGCGAACGCAAGCTCGAGATCCTGAAGGCGCTCGCGCAAATGCTCGAGGCGCCGAAGTGGGAAAAAATCACGACTGCCGCGCTCGCTGAGTCGCTGGGCGTGTCGGAGGCGGCGCTCTACCGCCACTTCGCCTCCAAGGCGCAGATGTACGAGGGACTCATCGAATTCATCGAGAACTCGGTCTTCACCCTTGCCAACCGCATCACCCAGGACGAGGCCGACGGCAAGAAACAGGCGGAGAAACTCACCGAGATGCTGCTCATCTTCGCCGAGAAGAACCCTGGCATGGTGCGGGTGATGACCGGCGATGCCCTTGTTGGAGAACACGAGCGGCTCCAGGCGCGCGTCAACCAGTTCTTCGACCGATTCGAGTCCACCCTCAAGCAGTCGCTGCGCCTGGCCGAGGATGGCGATGCCGCACCGCGCGCGGCGGCGATCCTGCGCTACTCGATCGGCTGCCTGCACCAGTTCGGCAAGAGCGGCTTCTTCCGCAAGCCGACCGAGAGCTTCAACGCCCAGCGGAAGTATCTGCTGAGCTAGCTGCCG
>JAFARH010000347.1 GCA_019245555.1 Betaproteobacteria bacterium | reverse complement strand
CGAGCTGGTCGCGCAAGTCGTGCATCCGGTCGATGCGCATCGCAAGCGCGAGCTCCTCGCCCACCTCGTGAAGACGAACGACTGGAAGCAGGTCCTGGTCTTCTGTAAGACAAAGCACGGCGCCAACCGCCTGGCACACCAACTCTCACGCGAAGGGGTGAACGCCGACGCGATTCACGGCAACAAGAGCCAGAACCAGCGCGAGCGGGCTCTCGCCGAGTTCAAGGAAGGCAAGGTCCGAGTGCTGGTCGCGACCGACATCGCGGCCCGCGGCCTCGACATCGAGGCGCTGCCGCACGTCGTGAACTACGACCTGCCGCACGTCGCCGAAGATTACGTGCATCGCATCGGCCGTACCGGCCGCGCGGGTGCAGAAGGCGAGGCAGTGTCGCTTGTAGGCGCCGAAGAGCGGCCCCTGATGGCTGCCATCGAGCGGCTCATGAATCGCAAGGTCGAGAGCCGCGTTATCGAGGGCTTCGAGCCTGGCAGTGGCGGCCCTCGCCCACAGCAACAGCAGCGTCCCCAGCAGCAGCGCCATCACCAGCAACAGCGCCGGGGGCAGCAACAGCAGCGCCACAACGGCCAGCGTCACTCGCGCGGTAACGACGATCGCGGCAGTGCCCGCGGTAATTCAGACAATCGCGGCGGTGGTCGCGGTTATGGCCGCGGCAACGGCGGCACTCAACCACAGCGTCAGCATCAGCAGGCTCAGCCCTCGCATGACCCGCGCGAAGACCAGATACGCGAAGCACGCGCCCGCATGGCGGCCGAAGGCGAGCAGCCGGCACCGCGTCCGCAAGGACAAAGCAATGGACAGCGTGCCAACGGACAGCGTGGTAACGGACAACGTGGCAATGGCCAGCGCCGCAACCGCGGGAATGGCGGGCAGCGCTTCGGTCGCCAGCAGCAATACGACCCGCGGCGTTCGGAGCCGCGTGAACCCGCCTATGCGCAGGCTCCCAAGTCAGAGCACCGGCCGGTGGTAATCCAGAAGAAGCGCAGCTTCACCGGAATGATCTCCGCGCTGCTCGGCAAGAAACCCGAGCCTGAATCGGAGAAATAGGCAAAGAGGGTGACATCGGCACGCCACTTGCACGAGGCAGCGGTAACCCATAGGAGGCGTGCAATGAGAAGGCGAGTCACCGACAACTACCCTACCCGCGCTTACAACACTGCGCGTGAATATCCCGGAACAATTGCCGCGATCGTCGTCGGCATCGGCATCACCGCTGCGCTTCTCTGGGCGGTGCGCCGCTCCGGCGGCTGGGTGGAGTTCCAGACCGATGCGAAGGACGCCCTGCGCCAGGGCTACGACTACGCCCGCGACGGCTACGAGCGCATCAAGAACCGGCAGGAGTCGCTGACGGAGTAAACGTCTCGAGCATCGTGCTCGAGAGGAGCGCATAGGCCGCCCGCCAGGCGGCCTTCACCTCCGGAGTGAAGACGTCGATCAGCGCATGCTCGAGCGCGAAGAGCAGCGCGTCCTCGAAGTTCGCGAAGTCCTTCGGCTTGACCCCATAGGCCACGTGGCGCTTGCCGAGGCTGCGCAACGCCACCGTGATCCTCTCGGGCTTGCCTACGTTGGCCGCGGCGACGCTCAGCATCGCGGTGAGATTGCGCCCCTGCTCGACCGGGTCATCCTTGAAGAGCTTCTTCAGCTCGGGGTCGAGCGCGAAGAGGCGGCCGTAGAAGAGCTCGGCGAAGGTGTCCCCGACCGGCAGCACCGATCGCCACGTCAGCTGAACGATGTGCGCTTGCTCGGGCGTCATCGAGATCCCCCCGGACTTCGCGGTCCGCAAATCGCATGCCATGCGTTTGGCGCCGGAATTGCCGGCGATTGTCCTCGGATACGCACTGTGTTGGGGCAATGGTGAAGCGCAGTGCTACTTCAGGCGGCGAGCTGCTTCCTCAGCTCCGGCAGGCAGGAGCCGCAATTGGTCCCGCACTTGAGCGCCGACTGGAGCTCGTCGAGCGACTTGAAGGTGGCGATCTCTGCCTCGGACACGTCGAAGCAGTTGCATACCGTTCGGCCGCGCATCGCCGGCTTGTCGGTCGGCAGGCGCGAATAGCGCCTGAGCTCCTCAGCCACCCCCGGCCGCTCCCATAACTCGCGTAGCCACGCTTCGGGCCTGATGTCACCGACGAGGCGCACTGCGCGAATGCGCTCATCCTTCAGCGCGATGCGTGCGTCTTCGTGACGCAGGACTTCTCCGCCGTCGAGACCGAACGCGGCGTCGATCTCCTCGAGCACGTCCACTGCGTCCGGCGCCGCCAGCTCCAGTCGCACTCCCGGCACGTCGCGCCCGATCAGAGTGCGCGCGGCGTAAGGCGCGGCGCGCATGAGAGGCTCCAGCCGCTCGGTCAGCGCAGCAATGTCGCCGTCCCCGAACGCCACGAGCTGCCACGGCAACCGCGCCTCTTCGACTCTCACCGCGCAATGCTTGAGCTCGGGCTGTCGCGAAGAAGGGTCGAGAGCGCCAACCGTGAGCTCGTTGATCCCCGTGCCGAGAAAGCGCGAGCCCCAGTGCATTGGCAGGAACACTGTGCCGCGCGGCAGGCCGGGATCCGCTGCGGCGCGCACGTAGAGCTCGCCTCGCCTTGAGCTAAGACGGACGATATGACCTTCCCATCCGTTCAGATCGTCCGGGTGCATCGTCACGCGAGGCTCGGGATCGTGGCCGAAGAGCCGCGCGACCGTCCCGGTGCGCGCCATGCTGTGCCACTGGTCACGCAGGCGCCCGGTTGTCAGCCGCAGTGGATATTGGCTGTCGACTTCCTCGACGACGGGTCGATAGGGCGTGCGTACGAAGCGCGCGCGGCCGTTCGGCGTCGCGAAGGCGCCGTCTGCATAGAGACGCTTGCGGCCTTCCGTCGCGCCCTCCGGACAAGGCCACTGCTGCGGCCCGCGCTCGTCGAGCAGCCGATACGAGATTCCGGTGATGTCGAGGTCGCGGCCCCGCGTCGTTTCGCGATGCTCGTCGAAGATCTGCTCCGGCGTCTCGTACGGGAAAAGGGACGCTCCTCCCATGCGCCGCGCGACATCCACGGCGATGCGCCAGTCAGCGCGCGCCTCGCCGGGCGGCCCGAGCATGGCACGAACTCGCGAAATGCGGCGCTCGGAGTTGGTCATCGTGCCCTCCTTCTCGCCCCATGCGGCCGCCGGCAGGAACACGTGCGCGTAACGTGCGGTCTCTGTATTGCGGTAGGCGTCCTGCACGATGACGAGCGCAGCGCGCTCGAGCGCCTCGCGCACCAGCGATTGGTTGGGTAGCGACTGCGCGGGATTCGTGCATGCGATCCACAGCACCTTGATTTCCCCGGCGCGAACGGCCTCGAACATCTCGACCGCAGTCTTGCCCGGTTTCTGCGGAATCGCGGGCACACCCCACAGCTCGGCGATTTCTTTGCGATGCTGCGGATTCGTCAGCTCGCGATGGCCGCAGAGCAGGTTTGCCATGCCACCCACTTCGCGCCCGCCCATGGCATTAGGTTGTCCGGTCAGGCTGAACGGTCCGGCGCCCGGTTTGCCAATCTGGCCGGTCGCTAGATGCAGGTTGATGAGCGCGGCGTTCTTCGCGGTTCCGCTCGAGGACTGGTTGAGGCCTTGGCAATAGAGCGACAGGGTCGACTTCGAGAGGGCGAATACCCGCGCGGCCTCGATGAGGTCGCGCTCGCCGATCCCGCAGAGCGCTGCTGCTTGGGCCGGCGTTGTGGACGCAACGAGCGCCCGCACGGCGTCGAAGCCTTCGGTATGCGCATGGATGTAGCGCTCGTCGCACCACCCTTCGCGCAGCATCACATGCAGCATGCCGTTGAAGAGCACGACGTCCGTGCCCGGCACGATCGGCAGATGCAGCGTCGCGGCGCGTGCCGTCTCGGTCTTGCGCGGGTCCACGACTATGAGGTGGCGCGGCTTCGCTTCCTCGATGCGGCGAAAGAGCACCGGGTGCGCCCAGGCGGTGTTGCTTCCGGCGATGAAGACGCACTCGGCTGAATCGAGGTCCTCGTAGCACGCCGGCGGCGCATCGGCGCCGAGCGTCTGCTTGTAGCCGGCGACCGCCGAAGCCATGCAGAGCCGCGAATTGGTGTCGATGTTATTGGTGCCGATCAAGCCCTTCGCCAGCTTGTTGAAGACGTAGTAGTCCTCGGTGAGGAACTGGCCGGAGACGTAGAGGCCGATCGCGTCGGGGCCGTGCAGCCGGACGCTCGTCGAGATCGTCTGCGCCACGTAGTCGAGCGCCTGGTCCCAGCTCGCGCGATAGCCGTTCACTTCGGGATAGAGCGCGCGGAACGCTGGATCGGCCTTGTGCAGCGCGAGGCCCTTGGTGCACAGGCGACCTGAATTGGCCGGGTGGCCCGGATCGCCGCGCACCGATTCGATCCGGCCGTTCTCGACGCGAGCGAGAACACCGCAGCCGACGCCGCAATAGCAGCAGGTCGTGGCGACTTCGCGGTGCGCTTCGACGATCACCATGTCCTGCTCCACGCGCGCCGCGTAGACCGGAACACGCACGGCGGCGTCCTCGACGCAGCGACCGCTGACCAGGCTGAAGTGCTGCTTGTAGACCGGCGAGGCGACGACCAGCTCGCCCTTGAGGTCGCCGACTATGCCTCGGGAGAGGACGCTCGCATTCGAGAACGGGTCGAGGTTCGCGATGGCGTGGACGCGCTCATCGACGCGGAACACCGCGACCTGCTCGCCGCCCACCAGGGCGCACACGCCCGTGCCGGGCACGATGTCGTCCAGCCGGCAGACGGCGACTTCATGCGATCTCAAGTTGTTTTTCCCGCTCGTCCGGCCGCGCAGGCCGGATCTGGCCGCGCTCTGCGACGAAGATGACATTCGCGTCCGGCGCATCGCTGTTCACGAAATGGCGGAAGCGCCTGAGGATTTCCGGTGTCTCGATCGCCTTCTTCCACTCGCACTGATAGCTCTCGACATGGCGCTGCATGTCGGCCTCGAGCTCCGCGCCAATGCCGAGCGAGTCTTCGCACACCACCTTGCGCACGTAGTCAATGCCGCCTTCGAGGTTGTCGAGCCAGACGCTGGTGCGCTGCAGGCGGTCGCCCGTGCGGATGTAGAACATGAGGAAGCGATCGACGTACCGGATGAGCGTACGGTCATCGAGCTCGGTGGCGAGCAGGTCCGCATGCCTTGGCTTCATGCCGCCGTTGCCGCAGACGTAGAGGTTCCAGCCTTTCTCGGTGGCGATGACGCCGACGTCTTTGCCCTGCGCCTCCGCACACTCCCGCGTGCAGCCGGAGACGGCCATCTTGATCTTGTGCGGCGCGCGCAGGCCGCGGTAGCGGTTCTCGATGTTGATCGCCATCGTCACCGAGTCCTGCACGCCGTAGCGGCACCAGGTGCTGCCGACGCAGGACTTCACCGTGCGCAGCGCCTTGCCGTAGGCGTGCCCCGACTCGAAGCCCGCGTCGACGAGCTCGCGCCAGATCTTCGGCAGCTGCTCCACGCGAGCACCGAAAAGATCGATGCGCTGCGCGCCCGTGATCTTGGTGTACAACCCATAACGCTTCGCCACCTCGCCCAGTACGATGAGCTTCTGCGGCGTGATCTCGCCGCCCGGCACCCGGGGCACGATCGAATAGGTGCCGTCCTTCTGCAGGTTGGCGAGGAAATGGTCGTTCGTGTCCTGCAGCGGCGCGTGCTTCGGCTCGAGGATCATCTCGTTCCAGCATGAGGCGAGGATCGAGGCGACCGCCGGCTTGCAGATGTCGCAGCCGCGCCCCTTGCCGTGCTTCGCCACCAAGTCGTCGAACGTGCGGATGCCTTGCATCTTCACCAGGTGGAAGAGCTCCTGACGCGTGTGCGCGAAGTGCTCGCAGAGGTGGTTCAGCACGGCGACACCGGATTTCCTCAGCTCGGCGTCGATGATCGACTTGGCGAGCGGCCCGCAACCGCCGCAGCTCGTGGCGCACTTCGTCGCCTTCTTCAGCGCGCCGAGCGTCGTGCAGCCACCCTTCACGGCTTCGCAGATCGCGCCCTTGGAGACGCTGTTGCAAGAGCAGACCAGCGCCGAGTCTGGAAGCGCGTCGACGCCGATGCCTTTGCCGGTACCGGCGCGAATCGGCAGGATCAAATCCTCCGGATGCTCGGGAAGCGCGACACCGTTCAGCGCGAGCTGCAGCAGCGCCCCATAGTCCGAGGCGTCGCCCACCAGGATGGC
>JAFARH010000318.1 GCA_019245555.1 Betaproteobacteria bacterium | reverse complement strand
CTCACTAACGAGGCGAAGCAGACCCTCGACACGGAAGTCGTGGCGAAGCTCAAGGACCTGGGCCAGATCCGCTACATCAATGTGGGCGGACATGCCGATCGGCTCGGCTCCGCTCAGTACAACCAAAAACTCTCCGAGCGTCGCGCCGACGCCGTGCGCGCCTATCTCGTCTCAAAGGGTGCCGACGCTTCGCAAGTCGAAACGCTGGGCTTCGGCAAGACGACGCCGGTCAAGTCCTGCCCCGACCAGAAGGACCGCAAGGCGCTGATCGACTGCCTGGCGCCCAACCGTCGCGTGGTCGTGGAAATCCAAGGCACGCCGAGATAACTAACAGCTTCATCGTTTTCCCCCGCTGGCTCGTTCCCATCGAGCCGGCAGACCGTGTCCTGACCGACCACGCCGTCGCAGTTCGCGACGGCAAGATCGAAGCGCTGCTGCCGGCTGAGGAGGCGCGCCAGCGATTCGTCGGCTACGAACCCGTAGTACTCGACGAGCACATCCTCGCTCCAGGGCTCGTCAACGCGCATACGCATGCCGCGATGACCTTGATGCGCGGGCTCGCCGACGACCTGCCCCTCATGAGTTGGCTGCAGGAGCACATCTGGCCGGCCGAGAAGCGCCATGTCTCGCCAGACTTTGTGCGCGACGGAACGCTCCTCGCTTGCGCGGAGATGCTCCGCGGCGGCATCACGTGCTTCAACGACATGTATTTCTTCCCCGATGCCGCGCTCGAATCCGCGCTCGAAGCAGGCATGCGCTCGTCGCACGGCATCATCGTGATCGAATTTCCTTCCGCCTATGCCGTAGACGCCGGCGATTACCTTCGCAAGGGCCTCGAGCTGCGCGATCGCTATCGCGACGAGCCGCTTGTTTCATTCACGCTCGCGCCGCATGCGCCCTACACGGTGTCGGACGCGAGCTTCCGGCAAATCGCGACCCTCGCTGCCGAGCTCGATCTTCCGGTGCACGCGCATGTGCATGAGACCGACCACGAAGTCCAAGCTTCGCTCGCCGAGCACGGCGTGCGGCCGATCGAGCGTCTTCGGCGGCTGAATCTGCTCACGCCGAATCTCATCTCGGTGCACTCCGTGCACCTCACGCCGGATGAGATCGCGCTCCTTGCGCGCCATGGCTGCAGCGTCGCGCACTGCCCGTCATCTAACTTGAAGCTGGCGAGCGGCTTCGCTCCAATCGCAAAGCTCGCAAATGCCGGCGTCAACATCGCGCTCGGCACCGATGGCGCTGCGAGCAACAACCGGCTCGACATGTTCGAGGAGATGCGCCTCGCCGCGCTGGTCGCAAAGGCCGTCGCTGGTGATGCGCAGGCGATGCCCGCGCACGCCGCGCTGCGGGCCGCTACGCTCGGCGGAGCGCAGGCGCTCGGCCTCGCCGATCGCATCGGCTCGATCACCGCCGGCAAGGCGGCGGACCTCACTGCGGTCGCGCTGCGCGGCCCGGAACTCGCGCCGTGCTTCGATCCAGTTTCCCATCTCGTCTATGCAGCGGGACGCGAGCACGTGACCGATGTCTGGGTCGCGGGTGAAGCGCGCGTTCGAGAGGGAAAATTGCTCAATGAGGCCTTTTCTCGCTTGGAAAATCGCGCGCGCTTATGGCAGAATGCGCTCGGCTCTCTCGCAGGGCCTTGATCCAAATGGATTTTTCAGGGGGACGCATGAAGATGAAGAACATCTCGGTGCTCGCAATCGCGCTCGCTTTCGCGGCCGGCTGCGCCACCGATGAAGCGACGAAGCCCGCGGCCACGCCAGCGCCGAAGCCCGCTGCGCCTACCCCCGCGCCTGCTCCGGCGCCGCAACCGGTGCAGGAAGTGAAGCCGGTGGAAGCGCCGAAGCCGAAGCCTGTTGCCGAGAAGGTGACATTTGCTTCCGACGTGCTGTTCGACTTCGACAAGTCGGTGGTGAAGCCCGATGGCAAAGCGAAGCTCGACGATCTCTCTGCCAAGGTGCGCGGCATCAGCCTGGAAGTCGTGATCGCGATCGGCCACGCCGACTCGATCGGCAGCGATGCCTACAACCAGAAGCTTTCCGTGCGCCGCGCGGAATCGGTGAAGGCCTACCTCGTCTCCAAGGGAATCGAGGCGAACCGCGTTTACACCGAAGGCAAGGGCAAGAAGCAGCCCGTCGCGGACAACCGTACGAAGGAAGGCCGCGCCAAGAACCGCCGCGTTGAGATCGAAGTCATCGGGACACGACGCCTCTAGCCGTCAATAGTCTTACAGGCCTACGAGAACCCCGCTTCGGCGGGGTTTTTGTTTTGCGGCACATGAATTGCTGATCCATCTGGACCATGCCGAGCTGATCCGCCTGGCACGGCAACGTTTAGACCTTCGTACAAGGAGACGAGGATGGAGAAGCAAATTCTGGCAGTGCTTATCGCCGCGCTGGCCGGCGGAGCGTACGCACAAGTGGCGTCCGCACAGTCGAACTACACGACCAGCAATGCAGTTACCAAGAGCACCTCACCGCAACCGGCAGGCGCCACGGCGCGTATCGGCAGCCCGCCGCCCGCCCCCGGTTATGTCGGCTCCGGCGCCGGTGTAGTCGCCACGAGCCCATTTGGCCTTTGCTGGCACGGTGGCGCCGAATGGACGCCCGACAAGGCAGCTGCGCCATGCGACATGACGCCCACCGCTTCTGCTCCGGTGGCGCCGGTTGCTGCTGCACCCGCCCCGGCGCCCGAGCCACAGGCCCTTGCGGCAGCACCCGCGGCGCCGGTGATCGAGAAGATCACGCTGAACACCGACGTGCTTTTCCCGTTCAACAGCGCTGAGCTCTTGCCCGGCGGTCAAACGAAGCTCGACCAGCTCGCGCAGGATGCACAAGGCGCGAATGTCGACCGAGTGGTGCTCACGGGACATGCCGACCGCATTGGCTCCGAGGATTACAACCAGCAGCTATCCGAAGAGCGCGCGCAGGCCGTGGCCGATTACCTGGCGCAGAAAGGCGTCGACTCGAGCCGAATCACGGCCGAGGGCAAGGGCAAGAGCGAGCCCGTCACCGGCAGCGAGTGCAACAACCTCGGCAAGGACAGCAACAAGAACCAGAAGCTGATCGCCTGCCTGCAGCCCGATCGTCGCGTAGACGCCGAACTCCTCGGCAGCCGCGATTCGACCGCGTCGACCGGCTCTTCTTCGACGTCGTCGGCTGGCTCGACCTCGAACAGCTCCAGCACGGGAAGCGCGAGCGGCTCGTCCTCGAGCGAATCGGGATCGACGACGAACAAGTAATCGGTCTTCGCTGTGAAACGAAGCCCCGCTTTGGCGGGGCTTTTTTTTGGGACAATGGCCCGATGAACGCCGATCCGGCCGAGCTCGAGAAATTCAGCCAGCTCGCCTCGCGCTGGTGGGACCCGCATGGCGAGTTCCGTCCGCTGCACGAGATCAATCCCCTGCGCCTCCATTGGATCGATGAGCGAGCGCATCTCGCAGGCAAAAGCGTGCTCGACGTCGGCTGCGGCGGGGGCATCCTCGCCGAGGCGATGGCGGGGCGCGGCGCCCGCGTCACCGGCATCGATCTCGCGGAGAAACCGCTGCGCGTCGCCCAATTGCACCTTCTGCAAAGCAAGGCGCAGGTTACGTACGAGAAGGTCGCGACCGATGAGTATGCCGCACGCCACGCCGGCGACTTCGACGTGGTGACCTGCATGGAGCTCCTCGAGCACGTGCCCGATCCGGGAAGCATGGTCGCTGCTTGCGCGCGCCTCGTGCGCCCGGGGGGCCAGGTCTTCTTCTCCACGATCAACCGGAATCCAAAGTCTTACCTCTTCGCTGTCATCGGCGCCGAGTACGTGCTGCGTCTCCTCCCAAAGGGAACGCACGACTACCAGCGCTTCATCAAACCATCGGAGCTCTCGCGCTTTGCCCGCGATGCAGGCCTGCGCGTGGCCGAGCTGATCGGCATGACCTACAACCCGCTCACCCAGCGCTACAAGTTGGAAGCGGACTGCGACGTAAACTACCTCTTGCGCTGCGTGCGTGACCAATAGGCGAGCCGCACAAGCAGCGCTTTTCGACTTCGATGGCACGTTCGCCGACACCGCGCCCGATCTCGCGGCGGCGGTGAACACCATGCGCAAGAAGCGCGGCCTCGCTGCTCTGCCCCCGGACACGGTACGGCCCTACGCTTCCATGGGTGCGCGAGGCTTATTGCGAATCGGCTTCGATATGACGCCCGAGCACGCAGATTACGCGGCGATGAAAGACGAATTTCTGGACAACTATGCCGCCGCGATCTGTGTCCACACTCGCCTCTTCGACGGCATGCATGACCTCATTGGCGAGCTGACCGCACGGCGCATCACCTGGGGCATCGTGACCAACAAGGCGACGCGTTTCACCTCGCCCCTCGTGCGCGAGCTTGCCGTCACGCCAGCGTGCGTAGTCTGCGGCGACTCGACCCCGCATCTCAAGCCGCACCCGGCGCCGCTGCTCCTCGCGGCCAAGCAGCTCAGCCTTTCACCGGCCGATTGCGTCTACGTCGGCGACGACCTGCGCGACATCCAGGCGGCGCGAGCCGCAGGCATGCGCTGCGTCGCGGTGGAATACGGCTATCACGGCGCCGACAATCCGGGACCGCAAACCTGGAACGCCGACGCCATCATTTCCCATCCTCGAGAACTGTTGGAGCACCTATGAAAGCTGTTGCCCAAACCGGAACCGACATCGCCTCGCTCAACGACATCGAGCTGCCGAAGCCCACGCCGAGCGGGCGTGACCTGTTGGTGCAGGTGGAAGCGGTGTCCGTAAACCCAGTGGACACGAAGCAGCGCAAAGCCGGCAGCCCAAGCCCACGCGTGCTGGGCTGGGACGCGGCCGGCACCGTGGCTGCGGTCGGTCCGCAAGTGACGCTCTTCAAGCCGGGCGATGCCGTCTATTACGCGGGCGACGTCACACGGCCCGGCTGCGACAGCGAATACCACCTGGTCGACGAGCGCATCGTCGGCCGCAAACCTCAGAAACTGGACTTCGCGCAAGCCGCGGCGATTCCGCTCACCGCCATCACAGCGTGGGAAGCCTTCTACGATCGCATGAAGGTGCAGAAAGGCAGATCGCTCCTCATCATCGGCGGTGCCGGCGGCGTCGGCTCGATCGCTATCCAGCTCGCGAAGATCGCCGAGCTCAAGGTCATCGCCACCGCCTCGCGGCCGGAGACCATCACTTGGTGCAAGGAGCTCGGCGCCGACCACGTCATCGACCACCGCAAGCCGATGCGGCCGCAGATCGAGGCGCTCGGCATGAAGAACGTCGACTACATCGCGAACTTCAACGAGGTCGATGAGCACTGGGCGACGATCGGCGATCTCATCGCGCCGCAAGGCGCGATCGTGCTCATCGTCAGCAACAAGGCACCGCTCAACGTCGATGCCGTTCGCGCCAAGAGCGCCGCGATCTGCTTCGAGCTCATGTTCACCCGGCCGCGCTTTCAGACGCACGACATGATCGAGCAGCACAAGCTCCTGAATCAGGTCGCCGACTGGCTCGACAGCGGAAAACTGCGCGGCACGCTCAAGCAGACGCTGTCGCCGATCAACGCCGCCAACTTGCGCAAGGCGCACGCGCAACTCGAGTCCGGAACCATGATCGGCAAACTCGTTCTAAAGGGTTGGTAAGAGTAGAATGCACGCTGAATCCGGGGGCGACCTGGTTTCGACGTGGGCAACGAAGCAGCGCAGGGCATGCCGAGGACCAGATCACCTCGTAAATCCAGTCTGGAAACACTACAAACGCCAACGACGAGCGTTTCGCTCTCGCGGCCTAATACCCGCGAGACGCTGC
>JAFARH010000316.1 GCA_019245555.1 Betaproteobacteria bacterium | reverse complement strand
ATCCGGCTTACGCCGAAAATGAGGGAAAGGCCGGCAGCAAGGAGGAACAGCGAGCTCGCCGAAGCGAGCCCGTTCAGAAACTGGATAACTACAGCGTCGGCGCTCAATCCTTGCGCAGCTTACGAATCTCCGCGTCCGACGGCTGATAGCGCGCGCCATCGGCGTAGTGCCAGTTCACCATCACGCCGCGACCGTCCTTTTTCGCGAGCTGTCCCACATAGGCACCCATCGTCGATTGATGGTCGATCGCGCGCCAGGTGATGCGGCCGAACGGACTCTCCATCTGCAGTCCGGCGAGTGCAGCCGAGAGCTTCTGCGGATCGGTGGAGCCGGCCTTGCGCAGCCCTTCGGCAATTGCATATACAGCGGTGTATCCGACGACTGAACCGACGCGTGGGTAGTCATTCCAGCGCTTCTCATACGCCTGCCGGAAGTGGGTGTGCTCCAGTGTCTTGATGTCGCTCCACGGATAGCCTGTTACCCACCAGCCTTCCGGCGTCTCGTCCTTCAGCGGATCTAGATACTCCGGCTCGCCACCGAGCAGGTTGAACACGCTGCGGTCGGCGAACAGCCCGCGCGTGTTGCCTTCACGAACGAACTTCTGCAGATCGGCAGCGAAGAGCGAGCTGAAGATCGCGTCCGGCTTTGCGTCAGCCAGCGCTTGGACAACTGCGCCGGCGTCGATCTTGCCGAGCGGACTCGCTTGCTCGGCCACGAACTCGACGTCGGGCTGGACCGCCTTTAGCAATTTCTTGAAGGACTCGGTCGCCGATTGCCCATACTCGTAGTTCGGATAGACGATCGCCCAGCGCTTTTTCTTCAGCTTTGCCGCTTCCGGCACGAGCATCGCCACCTGCATGTACGTGGAAGGACGCAGGCGGAACGTATAGGCATTGCCGTTTTCCCAGACAATCTTGTCGGTGAGCGGCTCCGCCGCCAGGAACACGACCTTGCGCTGCGCGGCCAGATTGGCCACGGCGAGGCCGACGTTGGAGGCAAAGGTGCCCATCAGCACATCGGCCTTCTCCCGGGAGATGAGCTCCTCGGCGACGCGAACTGCGTCTCCGGGGGTGCCGCCATCGTCACGCGACACGATCTCCAGCTTCCGGCCGTTGATGCCGCCTTTGGCGTTGATTTCCTCGATCGCGAGCTCGAAGCCCTTCTTGTAGGGTTCCAGGAAGGCAGGAAAGACCTTGTAGCTGTTCAGCTCCCCGATCTTGATCGGCTGCGCGACAGCGCTGCCCGCAGCAGCGAGCAGGGCCAGTAAGAGCAATTTCATTTGCGGCCCTCGATTTTTGCGCCGCGATCAGGCCGGATGCGGTCGGTGCCGCCGGGAAAGGCGCGCCAGAACTCCTTCCGTACCAGGCTTACGAGCGTCGCGCTCTTGTTGAGGCCATGGTAACGGGCCACGACCTCCAGCATCTCAAGGTCGCGCGGCGTCGCCGAAAACGTGCTGATCTTGGCTTTGACCTTCGACATATACAAATCTTATATAAGACTTGTATATGTGGTCAAGCCGCCTTCCGTTCCGCGGGTGGTGGGAGCAGTTTCAGGCAGCGCCCGATCCACAAGGCCGTCAGCTTCTCTTGGACACCGTTCTGGGCAAGACGCTGGGCCAGGGCGGCGAAATCGACCTGGTCGAGGGGCTGGTCCTGGTTGAAGCAGGAAAAGACGTAGGTCGTCTTGCCGGTGGCCGGATCCACGTGCGGCTGCAAGCACTGCGCGCAGATCTCTTTCATCATGCATTGCATCGGCGAATTGATCGAGCCAATCGCGACATGGTCCTTCTTCAGGTAGCGCGCCAGCACGCCGTGCCGCGCCAGGGCCACTGCCGCCATCATGCGGTCGGAGCCGATGGCGATCACGCGATCCGCCGCGGAAAAGCGCACAGCTTGTGCGCCGAGACCGCCGCTGGCATAGGCTTGCATCGCCTGGACGATATTGCCGACGAAAGCTCGGTCCTGCGGCCGCCGAGGAGTGAACCCCGGGGCCTGGTCGCAGCACCAGATGACGACGTCTGACGATGCTTCGATGTCCTCGACGCGATAGCGGTCGCTCATCTCCTTGTAACCGGCGAAATAGATCACCTTGGATCCGGCCGCGCGGAGCGCTCGGCCGATGGAGAAGAGCACGGCATTCCCGAGGCCACCTCCAGCGAGCACGACCGTTTCGTCCCCGGGAATCTCAGTCGGTGTTCCGGTCGGCCCCATGAGAATCACCGGCTCGCCTGGGCGCAAATACGCGAGGAGGTCCGCCGAGCCGCCCATCTCCAGCGCAATCACCGAGATCAGGCCGCGCTCTTTGTCCACCCACGCACCGGTCAAGGCAAGGCCCTCCATGGCGAGCGTAGTGCCAGGCACTCGCATCGCGAGCGATTCGAAGTTCTGCATCCGGTAGAACTGCCCGGGGTTGAAGCGGCGCGCCGCCACTGGCGCACGCAGCACCACCTCGACGATCCGCGGCGTAAGGCGCCGAACTTCATGGACCACGGCACGAAGCTCGCGGTTCAGGCGAGCTAAGAAGCGCTCATCCGCTTCGGTTGTGGCGGCCGCTCGCTGCGCCAGGACGCGGCTGACAGTCGGGTAGCCTTGTTTCGCACTCCCCATGGCCTTCACCACGTTGCCGAAGTAGGAGGGATGCAGGTCGCCGAAGAAGCTCATGAAGCGACCATCGTCGTAGCGATGCAGAAGGACCTGCGGCTCCTTTGGTTTCGCCGTATGGCGCTCAGGCTTAACCGGCGCGCCAGTCTCGTCGGTCGCCATGAAATACTTGCCGTCGAGCTCGAGAGTCACGCCTTCCTCGCGAGCGAGCACCGTATTGGGTTGCGTTCCTGCAGCGATGAGCACGGAGCGGGCGGGCAACTCGATCTCTTTGCCGTCGGCGGCGAATTTCACGGCTCGAGCGTGACCATATTGGTCGACCTCGATCTTGCTCGGCGTCAGCCCTTCGGCAAAGGTGATGCCTTCTTCCAGTGCTTTCTCGACCTCTTCATGATTCAGCGTGTACGAGGGACTGTCGATCATCCGGCGCCGGTAGGCGATCGTGGCGCCGCCCCACTTCTTGAGCAGCGACAGCCGCTCTTCGGGCTTCGCGGCGCGAAGAGCGCGAGCATGAGCGAGGAATTCCTGCGCGATAGCGCACTCTTCGGCGTTCCAGGTCGCTGGCTCTTCGCCGAGGGCGTCGTAGCGCGTCAGGAATTTATCGACCTGCACCGCGTAATAGGCGAGCGATTCCGTCGCCGTATCGATGGCAGTCAATCCACCCCCGATTACGACCACAGGCAATCGGATCTGCAGGTTGGCGATCGACTCGCGCTTTGCGGCACCCGTGAGCTGCAACGCCATTAGGAAGTCGGAGGCTGCGCGAACACCGCGTGCAAAGCCGTTCGGAATGTCGAGTACGGTGGGCCGACCCGCGCCGGCGCACAACGCGATGTGGTCGAAGCCGTCGGCAAAGGCTTCATCGATGGTCAGCGTTCCGCCGAAGCGCACGCCGCCGAACATCGCGAACTGACGGCGGCGTTCTAACAGGAGGCGGATGAGTTTCAGAAAGTTCTTGTCCCAGCGGACCGTGATGCCGTACTCGGCCACGCCGCCGAATCCCGCCATGACGCGTCGATCGAGCGACTCGCGCAGCTCCCCGATGTCGCGGATCGGTCGGAATGCGACGCCATTGCCGAGTGCATCGACACCGGAAACCGCCTGGTCGAGCGGCTCGATCTTCAACCCGTCTATGCCGACAACGGTGTGGCCATCGTTCATCAGGTGATGCGCCAGCGTGAAGCCGGCAGGGCCAAGCCCAACAATCAGCACGCGGCGCCCGGAGGGCGCCTTTGGGTAGGGGCGGCGCAGATCGAGCGGATTCCAGCGCGTCAGCAGCGAATAGATCTCGAATCCCCACGGCAGCTCGAGCACATCCTTCAGAGTGCGCGTCTCGGCCTGCGGGATGTCGACCGGATCCTGCCTCTGGTAGATGCAGGACTTCATGCAGTCGTTGCAGATGCGGTGCCCGGTCGCCGCCATCATCGGGTTGTCGACGGCGATGATGCCGAGCGCGGCGAGCGGCTGGCCGCGCGCCTTGACCATGTGGAATTCGGAGATCTTTTCCTCGAGCGGGCACCCGGCGAGCGGCACGCCGAATACCGTTCTGCGGAAACCCTCGGCCGGAGCCTTTTCCTTCAATCCCTTCGAGCAGGAGTCTTTGTTCTGTTCATGGCACCAGATGCAATAGTTCGCCTCATCCAACGCACCGACCAGATCGGTGCCCTCATCGGTGAGCTGAAATCCCTCGCGGTGGCGCAGGTGGTCCAGACGATGCTCGGCGAACCCGCGTTTTGTGTCGGTGTGGACCGGCACGAGCTTCATGAAGTCCAGCTTCTGGGGCGCTTTGAATAGGACTCCAGCGGCATGCTTCGTTTTGCCTGCCGGCGTGTTGACCGCCCAGGCGGCATAGCGGACGGCGAGCTCCAGTTCGGATGCATGCGCGGGCTCGTCCTGAAGCCACGCGCTCACTTTGCGTGCGAAGTCGAGCTCGGTAAATTCACCGCCAAAGAGTTGCTTGGCGGCTGCGGTGGGATCGAAGCCTTCGAGCTCGGCGGGCTTGACCTTGTGGAGCGCGCGTCGCTGCACGAACTGGCGCTTCACCGAATACAGCGGCGCAAGCTCGTTGTGCCGCTCGGCGAGCGCTTGTGCTTCGCGCTCGATGCGGAAGAGCTTCGCAACGAAGTCCTCGACATGCGGCGCCAGCGCGATGAGGAGCTCTGACTCCTTGCCCCCGGTGGGCGGGCTCTGTCTCGCCGCGGTCATCTTTTCGGCGAGCGAACGGTCCGCTTCCGTGAGGTAGGCGACGAACGCGCGATCGAGCTGGATCAGGCCCTCGCGTTCGTATAGATCTGGGAAAGCAATGCCGAAGCCAAGCTGCATGAGGTTAGAATTATCAGCGAATTTTTCCGGCATTACCTTGCCGTTGGGTCATTACCTTATTCCTCCGGGGAGTACTCGATGCAGATCAAGAACAGCGTTTTCCTCATCACTGGCGGCGCGTCGGGTCTCGGTGCGGCGACGGCGCGCATGGCGGTGGAGAACGGCGGCAAAGTGGTGATCGCCGACATGCAGGTCGAGCTCGGCGAGAAGCTCGCGCGCGAGCTCGGCGGACACTTTGCAAAGACCGACGTGGCATCGGAGGCGGATGGAAAAGCCGCAGTGGCGCTTGCGCTAAAAGAGTTCGGCGGCGTGCATGTTCTCGTCAACTGCGCGGGCATCGGCACTGCGGAACGCACCGTGGGTAAGGAGGCGCCTCACGACCTCGGCCACTTCGAGCGCGTCATCAAGGTCAACCTGGTCGGCACCTTCAACATGATCCGGCTCGCCGCGAATGAGATGGTGAAGGCGGCGCCGAATGCCGCCGGCGAGCGCGGGGTGATCGTCAACACTGCCTCGGTCGCCGCGTTCGACGGCCAGATCGGGCAGGCGGCCTATTCGGCTTCCAAGGGCGGCGTGGTGGGAATGACGTTGCCGATCGCGCGCGACCTTTCGCGCAACGGCATCCGTGTCTGCACGATCGCTCCCGGACTGTTCGAGACGCCGATGCTCAAGGGCCTTCCGAAGGACGCGCAGGAGTCGCTCGGCAAGCAGGTGCCGTTTCCGCCGCGCCTCGGACGCCCGGTGGAATACGCACAGCTGGTGCGATCGATCGTCGAGAACGAGATGTTGAACGCCGAAACGATCCGCCTCGACGGCGCAATCCGGATGGCGCCTAAGTGATGGGTTTTAACTCCCGCGCATAAAGGCGGGAGCGCTCCACGTATCCAGTAGCGATGCCGAGGAGCCGTTCGCGCTCCTCGGCCTTCAATTCGCGTACAACCTTGCCCGGGGAACCAACCACCAGCACGCCATCGGGGATTTCTTTTCCTTCGGTGATGAGCGTATTGGCGCCGATCAGGACGCTCTTGCCAATCTTCGCTCCGTTCAGCACCACGCTATTGATGCCGATCAGCGTGCCTTCGCCAATCGTGCAGCCGTGGAGCATTACCTTGTGCCCGATACTTACGTTGCGGCCGAGCGTCATCGGATAGCCCGGATCGACGTGCAGCACTGAGGCGTCCTGCACATTGGTGCCTTCGCCAATCGTGATGCGATCGTTCTCAGCGCGAATCACCACCTGAAACCAGATGTTCACGTCCGAGTGCAAGGTGATCGAGCCGACGAGTGTCGCGTCATGTGCGACGTAGTGCCCTTGGCCCACGAGGTCGACGCGACGTTCGCCAAGGGAGAAGAGAGGCATGCGGCTATCATAGTTGCTTGCGCGCGAGCGAGTCCCTTTATTTCGATATCCGCGGCCTGCGCTATCACGTGCGCCACTGGGCCGCGAGAGGCGCGCCGAAGGTCGTGTTCTTGCATGGCTGGATGGATGTCTCTGCGTCATTTCAATTTCTCGTCGACGCATTGCGCAGCAGCTGGGATATCTATGCGCCGGATTGGCGCGGCTACGGGCAGACGGACTGGGATAAGTCCGACTGCTACTGGTTTCCCGACTATCTGGCGGACCTCGATTTTCTGCTCGATGCGATCGGGTCGCCGGCGCATCTCATCGGACACAGCCTCGGTGGGAATGTCGCGTGCATGTACGCAGGCGTGAAGCCCGAGCGCGTGAACAAGCTCGTCAACCTCGAAGGATTCGGCCTCGTGGGTACCAAGCCGGAAGATGCGCCGAAGCGCTATAAGCGGTGGCTGTCGGAGCTGCACGACCGACCCGGGCTTCGTCCTTATGCGAATTTCAGCGAATTAGCGAAGCGCCTGCGGGACAACAACCCGAAGCTGAGCGAAGAACGCTCCCAGTTTCTTGCCAGGCACTGGGGCAAGGAGACGGAGAAGGGCGAAGTCGTCCTTCGCGGTGATCCGGCGCACAAGATTGTTAATCCCGTGCTCTATCGCTATGAAGAGGCCCGAGCCTGCTGGCAGCAAGTGCGGGCACCAGTGCTATGGGTGGACGGTGCAGAAACCACGGTGGTGAAGCGCCTCGGTCTGGATGAGGCGCAACGAAAGGAACGGCGCGCGGCCTTTCAGAATCTGCGCTATGCAAGCGTTCCAGGTGCTGGGCACATGCTGCATCACGACCAGCCGGAAGCCGTGGCCAGGCTGATCGAAGAGTTTTTGGCGGCCTGATGGCGCAATACTTTGCTATTCACCCGACGCATCCGCAGGCACGGCTCATCCGCCGCGCGGGCGAGATTGTTCGCGGCGGCGGACTGATCGCGTACCCCACCGACTCGTGCTATGCGCTCGGCTGCCTGCCCTCTGCGACTGGCTCGTTGGAACGCCTGCGGCGAATCCGGGACATCGACGAGCGCCACCACCTGACGCTGATGTGCCGCGACCTCTCGGAGATCGGCCACTACGCGATCGTGGACAACGCACGATTCAGCCTGATCAAGCGCGTGACTCCCGGCAGCTACACATTCATCCTCCACGCCACACGCGAGTTGCCGCGTCGCCTGATCCATCCGAAACGGAAGACGATCGGTATACGCGTGCCTGCGCACCCGATCGCGCTAGCGCTTCTCGCGGAATTGGACGAACCGATGCTTTCCGCCACGCTGATCCTGCCGGGCGACACGGAACCATTGGCGGATGCGGAGGCGATCCGCGCGCGGCTTGAGCACGAATTGCATCTCGTGATCGACGCCGGATCATGCGGCACGGAGCCGAGCACGGTCATCGATCTCACCGCGGAAACGCCGCTCGTGTTGCGCAAGGGAAAAGGCTCGCTCGCACCGTTCGCGGTGGAAGCTGTCTGATAGAATCGTCGCCGCAAGATGGACGTCAACTCACTCGTACAGACGGCCGCCATCTACGCCTTCCCGGTGCTGTTCGCGATGACGCTGCACGAGGCGGCTCATGGCTATGTCGCGCGCCATTTCGGCGACATGACTGCGCACGCCGAAAGAAGGATCAGTGTCAATCCATTGCGACACGTAGAGCTTCTCGGTACGGTGATCGTGCCGCTGCTCATCCTCTATTTTTCGTCGTTCAAGTTCGTCTTCGGTTGGGCGAAGCCCGTCCCGGTGAATTACTCCGCGCTGCGCGAGCCGCGCCGGGTCAGCATGGGATTCGTCGCCGCGGCTGGTCCAGCGGCGAATCTGGTGATGCTGCTTTGCTGGGCGATTGTTCTGCGCTTCTGGCCGGTCGGCGCCATCGGCGCCATGGCCGAGGCCGGCGTCGTCGCCAACCTGGTCATCATGGTGTTCAACCTGCTGCCGATCCTGCCGCTCGACGGCGGCCGCATCCTCTTGAGCCTGCTGCCGAAAAGGCCGGCAATGCATTACGCGCGATTCGAGCAATGGAGCAGCCACCTTTTGACGGCAGTGGTGCTGTTTGCTGTGTTCGACGGGATGGCGAATGACGGCAAGCTGATGGCGAAGAGTTTCGCGCCATTGGGCAATCTCGCCCATTTGCTCGTGCGCACGATTGTGTACGGATAACTAGAACAAGACATGTACGAAACCAGGGTGCTCTCCGGCATGCGGCCGACGGGGAGCTTGCATCTCGGGCACTACCACGGCGTGCTGAAGAACTGGGTGAAGCTGCAGGTGGAATACACCTGCCTGTTCTTCGTCGCCGACTGGCACGCGCTTACCACCGACTACGAGAAGCCGGGCGACCTCAATCAGAGCGGCCTCGACATGGTGATCGACTGGCTTGCGTCCGGCGTCGATCCGAGCCAGGCAATTCTCTTCGTGCAGTCTCAGGTCCCGGAGCATGCAGAGTTGCATCTGCTCCTTTCGATGATGACGCCGATCGGCTGGCTCGAGCGCGTGCCGACGTACAAGGACCAGCAGGAGAAGCTCGTCGATCGCGACCTTTCGACCTACGGTTTTCTTGGCTATCCGCTGCTGCAGGCGGCGGACATCCTGATCTATCGCTCCAAGTTCGTCCCGGTAGGCGAGGACCAGGTGCCCCACATCGAATTCGCTCGCGAGGTGGCTCGCCGCTTCAACCATCTCTACGGGCGTGAGCCTGGCTTTGAAGAAAAGGCCAAGGCCGCAGTGAAGAAGATGGGCACCAAGAAGGCGCGGCTGTTGAATGAGATGCGCACCAAGTTCCTCGAGCATGGCGAAAAAGAAGCGTTGGCCCGCGCCCAGGCGATGCTGGACGAGCAGCAGAACCTGTCGCGTGGCGATCGCGAACGTCTCTACGGTTGGCTCGAAGGCGGCGGCAAGAAGATCCTGGTCGAGCCTGAGGCGCTTCTAACGGAAGCAGCGCGATTGCCCGGCTTAGACGGCCAGAAGATGTCCAAGTCATATGGCAACACGATCGCGCTTCGGGAGGAGCCCGAGGCGGTCGCGAAGAAGATCAAGACCATGCCGACGGATCCGGCTCGGGTAAAGCGCACCGACAAGGGCACGCCGGAGAAGTGTCCAGTCTGGTCGCTGCACCTCGTTTACTCGGACGAGGAGAAGAAGAAATGGGCTCACAAGGGCTGCACCACGGCCGGCATTGGTTGCCTCGATTGCAAGCAGCCGATCATCGAGGCGATACAAGCCGAGCTCAAGCCGATCCGCGAGCGTGCGCAGCCCTATCTTGATGACCCAACGCTTGTGAAAAATATCGTTGCCGACGGCAACGAGAAGGCGCGTAAGCTCGCCGAGGAAACGATGCGCGAAGTACGCGAGGCGATAGGGTTGGCTTACACGTGATCGCCAAGATCTACGGCGAGCCCGTAATAGAAATTCCGGTCGATCTCTACATCCCGCCGGATGCGCTAGAGATCGTGCTGGAAGCCTTCGAGGGTCCGCTAGATCTTCTTTTGTATCTGATTCGTAAAGAAAATCTGAACATCCTCGATATTCCCATGGCGCCACTCACGCGCCAGTACCTGGAGTACGTCGAGATCATGCGGTCGAAGAACCTGGAGCTTGCGGCCGAGTATCTGGTAATGGCCGCGATGCTGATGGAGATCAAGTCGCGGCTCCTACTGCCGCGACCGCCCTCGGTGGCAGCCGAGGAGGAAGATCCGCGCGCCGAACTGGTTCGCCGCCTGCTCGAGTACGAGCAGATGAAGAAGGCGGCGCAAGGGCTGGACGAGCTGCCGCAAGCAGGCAGGGACGTCATCGCGATCTCTGTCTGGATAGAGCGGACGATTGCTGAGCGGCTGCCGAACGTGAATCCGCAGGACCTGGCCGAAGCCTGGCGAACGCTTCTTCACCGCGCGCGCATAACGCGGCACCACCACATATCGCGCGAGGAGCTTTCCGTGCGGGAGCACATGAGCGGCATCCTGCGGGCGCTTCGGGAGCGGAGGGTCCTTGAATTCTCGGAGCTTTTCGATGTGCAGCGGGGTGTGCCGGTCCTGGTTGTCACATTTCTTGCCCTGCTCGAGCTAGCCCGGGAATTGCTGGTCGAGATCACACAGTCCGAGAACTT
>JAFARH010000224.1 GCA_019245555.1 Betaproteobacteria bacterium | reverse complement strand
CGAGATGCTGAAGCCGGCTGAGCTCGCCCGGCTCGTCCGCGATGGCGAGATCGAGACGGTGGTGGTCGGCTTTACCGACCACTATGGGCGGCTGCTCGGCAAGCGCTTTGACGCGGAGATGTTCGTCGAGAGCGTGCTCAAGGATGGCGCCCACGCGTGCGACTACCTGCTCACCGTCGATATGGAGATGGATCCGGTACCCGGATACAAGTTCGCCAACTGGGAGCTCGGCTACGGCGACTTCCACCTCGTGCCGGACATGAGCACGCTGCGCCGCGCCACCTGGCTCGAGAAATCGGCGTTCGTACTTTGCGACGTCCACGACGAAAAGAAGCACGACCTGGTAACCATCGCGCCGCGCTCGATCCTGCGACGGCAAGTAGATGCGGCTACGAAGCTCAAGTTCAAGGCCTTCGCGGCGACGGAGCTCGAGCACTACCTGTTCCGCACGAGTTATCGTGACGCTGCGCAGAGAGGCTATCGCGATGTCGAGCCGGCCGGCTGGTATCTCGAGGACTATCACATCCTCCAGGGCACGCGCACCGAGAGCTTTCATGGCGCCGTGCGGCGACACCTCAAGAACTCGGGCGTGCCAGTCGAAACCTCGAAAGGCGAATGGGGCAATGGTCAGCACGAGCTGAATCTTCGCTACGCCGAGGCGCTCGACACCGCCGATCGCCACGTCATCTTCAAGCAGTGCATGAAGGAAGTCGCCGAACTCTCCGGCATGAGCGTCACCTTCATGGCAAAGCCAGACGCGGCACAGGCCGGCTCGAGCTGCCACATCCATTTCAGCTTGTGGCGCGACGGCAAGAACGTCTTCAAGAAGGACGGCGACCATTTCCGCTGGTTCCTCGGCGGCTGGATGAAGCACGTGCCGGAGCTGATGCCCTTCTACGCCCCGACCATCAACTCCTATAAGCGCTTCGTCGATGCGTCGTGGGCACCCACACGGCTTGCCTGGAGCTACGACAACCGCACCGCTGGCTTCCGCGTGATCGGCGAAGGCAACAGCATGCGTATCGAGTGCCGGATCGCCGGCGCCGACGCCAATCCTTATCTCGCCCTTGCCGCCTCGCTCGCTTCAGGCCTCGACGGGATCCGCAACAAGATCGAGCCGCCGAAGGCATTTGTCGGTGACGCCTATAACGCACGCAACTTGCAACGGGTGCCGTACACGCTAGCCCAGGCAGTGGATGCCTTTGAGAAGAGCAAGTTTGCCAAGCAGGCCTTTGGTGCCGATGTGCTGGAACACTACGCGCACTTCTTCCGCATGGAGGTCGCGGCATTCGACAAGACGGTGACCGATTGGGAACGCAAGCGTTACTTCGAGAGGATATGAGACTCAAAGACAAAGTCGCACTCATCACCGGCGCGGGTAGCGGCATCGGCCGTCAAACCGCGCTCCTCTTCTCGCGCGAAGGCGCGGCGATCGTCGCCGTCGACGTGAACGAGAAGGCGGCCCAGGAAACCGTCGGCATGATCAAGAACGCGATCGCCGTAAAGGCGGATGTTTCGAAGGCGGCCGACGCCGAGAACATGGTGGCGCAGGCGGAGAAGAAGTTCGGCAAGCTGCACATCGTCTTCAACAACGCCGGCATCATGCATGGAAAGGACGACGACGCGGTCTCCACGCCCGAGGACGTGTGGGATCTCACGATGGACATCAACGCCAAGGGCGTCTTCCTTGGCTGCAAGTACGGCATCCCGGCGGTTAAGCGCGCCGGCGGCGGCTCGATCATCAACACCGCTTCGTTCGTCGCCCGCCTCGGCGCCGCGACGCCGCAAGTCGCCTATACAGCGAGCAAAGGCGCGGTGCTCGCCATGACGCGTGAGCTTGCGGTGATCCACGCCCGGCAGAACATCCGCATCAATGCGCTGTCGCCGGGACCGCTGAAGACCGAGCTGCTGATGAATTTCCTGAACACCGAGGAGAAGAAGCAGCGGCGCCTGGTGCACGTGCCGATGGGCCGCTTCGGCGAAGCGGAGGAAATGGCCAAGGCCGCCCTCTTCCTCGCGAGCGACGACTCTTCCTACATGACCGGCGCTGAGTTCCTGGTCGACGGCGGCATCACCGCCGCCTACGTAACGCCCGAATGATCCGCATCGCCGAAGCAGGCGCCGCCCTTCCGGCGAGCGCGGAACGCTACACCGCGATTCGCGAGGCCACGCTCGCGCTTGCGGCGCCGCTCTCGCCCGAAGACTGCGCGATCCAGTCGATGCCGGACGCAAGCCCGGTCAAGTGGCACCTTGCGCATACCACGTGGTTCTTCGAGACCTTCATCCTCGAGGGTCGCGCTGGCTATCGCTCTTTCGACCCAACGTTTCGCGTTCTCTTCAACTCCTACTATGAAGCGGTCGGCGACAAGCATCCGCGCCACGAACGCGGCCTGATTTCCCGCCCTGACCTAGCCGACGTCCGCGCCTATCGCAGACACGTCGACGAAGCCATGCTTCGCCTGCTCGAGAGCGCGGCGCCGGATGCCGAGTTAGTTGAGCTCGGGCTGCACCATGAGCAGCAGCATCAGGAGCTGATCCTCACCGATGTGAAGGATCTGCTTTCGCGCAATCCCGCGCGTCCGGCGTATCACCCGAGGTGGCCCCTGACGCCAATCCGCGCCGCAGCGCCGCGCTGGATCGCCTTCGAAGGCGGGCTGCGCGAGATCGGTCATGCCGGCGAAGGTTTTTCCTTCGACAACGAAATACCGCGCCATCGTGTCTGGCTTGAGCCCTTCCAGCTCGCCTCGCATCCGGTCACGCACGGCGATTTCATCAAGTTCATCGACGATGGCGGCTACCGCAGGCCGGAACTGTGGCTCTCGGCCGGTTGGGAAGCGGTGCGGTTGCGCAGTTGGTCGGCGCCGCACTATTGGCATCTGCGCGATGGGCAATGGCATACGTTCACGCTGCACGGCGAGGTTCCCGTGGATCCGCACACGCCGGTGTGCCACGTCAGCTTCTACGAAGCGGAGGCGTATGCGCGGTGGGCGAACGCAAGGCTTCCCACCGAAGCCGAATGGGAGGTGGCGGCGAGCACATCGCCGCTAGAGGGCAATTTCGTCGAGAGCGGAGCGCTGCATCCGCTTGCGATGCGCGAGGATCCGGCGCCGGGCACGCTTGCCCAGGCGTTCGGCGACGTCTGGGAATGGACGCGCAGCTCCTACGAGCCCTATCCGCGCTTCAAGCCCGCGGCAGGCGCGGTCGGCGAATACAACGGCAAGTTCATGTGCAACCAGTACGTGCTGCGCGGCGGCTCGTGCGCCACGCCAGCAGGACACGTCCGCGCCAGCTACCGCAACTTCTTCCCGCCGGATGCGCGCTGGCAGTTCTCCGGGCTACGCCTCGCGCGCGATGCCTGAACTGGAATGAGTGTCGATCGGGTTGCCGGCCTC
>JAFARH010000212.1 GCA_019245555.1 Betaproteobacteria bacterium | reverse complement strand
CGTGCGAGAACGAGGGCGATGCGGGCACACCGGTCGTGTTCACGGAAGTCTTCCCGACGCCGACCGGCCGCGCGACGTTCGTGCCTGCCGATCTGATTCCCGCGGCCGAGCGTCCAGACAAGGAGTTCCCCTTTGTGCTTATCACCGGGCGGCAGCTCGAGCACTGGCATACCGGCGCCATGACCCGCCGTGCCGGCGTGCTCGATGCGATCGAGCCGGAGCCGGTGGCGTCGATGCACCCGGATGACCTGCGGCAACTAAAGATCAAGGCAGGAGACGTGCTTACTGTTGCTTCACGTCGCGGCAGTATCTCGCTCTTCGCTCGCGCCGACGCGGGCACGCCACGCGGCGCCGTGTTCATTCCGTTCGCCTTCTACGAAGCGGCGGCGAACATGCTGACCAATCCCGTGCTCGATCCCTTCGGCAAGATTCCTGAGTTCAAGTACTGCGCTGTAAAGGTTACCAACGGCGGCGAGCGGCCAGGCGACCCCGGTTACGGCAAAGGGCGTACACTAAGCGAGTTGTACGGCTGATCTCCTTAGGGAGGGGATTTTGAAATGCCGATCATCGCGATCACTCGCGAGATGGGGTCACTCGGTAAGGACGTGGCGCGCGGCCTGGGCGAAGAGCTCGGACTTCCCGTGATCTACCACGAGGTGATCGATCATCTCGCCGATCGCATGCGCGTGCGCAAGAGCCACGTCATCCGCCTGCTCGACGGCAGCGCCGGGCTGATCGAGCGCATGACGGCCGACAAGACCAGCCTTTCGATTTTCACCGCCGACGAGATCTACGCCATCGCTTCCAAAGGCGGCGCGATCATCCGCGGCTGGGGCGCTACGCATCTCTTGCGCGAAATTCCCCACGTGGTTTGCGTTCGCGTCTGCGCGCCGTTCGAGACGCGCCGCCACCGCATGATGGAGCGGCTCAATTCAAGCGATGAGGCGCTCGTCGGCGAGGAAATCCGCGTCAATGACGAAGCGCACACCGCGATCATGCGGCGCAACTTCGGCGTGCAGTGGACCGAGCCCGAGCACTACGACGTGGTGCTCAACACGAAGCGCGTGTCGGTGGAGGAGTGCGTCGCCGAAGTGCTCTCGCTCGCGAGCGGGCCGCAGTTCGTCGAGACCGAGGCTTCGCGCCGCAAGCTCGACGACATGGCGCTCGCGGCGCGCGTGCGCGCCGCGCTGCGCCGGGCACCCGAGACACGCGAGGCGCGCGTCGATGTCAGCTCCGATGCCGGCCGCATCACGCTTTCCGGCGCCTCGAATACGGACGAGATGCTTGCATTCGTCGAGGTCGCCTCTGCGGTTCCCGGCGTGCGCGATGTCGCCTATCGCACTCATCCTGGCCAAGAAGTCAGACCCCGCTTCCACTAGACGCTTGACCTGAGTCAAGGCTCAGGCGCTCTCGCATCTCCGAGAATCGCAGCTTCTTTAGAGAGGTAACGAGGAGTCGCGAGACCATGCCGTCCGATATCGAAATTGCCCAGGCAGCGAAGATGCAACGCATCGCGGCCGTCGCCCGCGAGAAGCTGGGCATCCCGGAAGAACATCTCGAGCCCTACGGCCACTACAAGGCCAAGGTATCGCTCAAGTACCTCGAGACGTTGAAGGGCAAGAAGGACGGGAAGCTGATCCTCGTCACGGCGATCAGCCCGACGCCCGCCGGCGAGGGCAAGACGACCACCACGGTCGGCCTCGGCGACGCGCTGAACCACATCGGCAAGAAGGCGATGATCTGCCTGCGCGAGCCTTCGCTCGGGCCGGTCTTCGGCGTGAAGGGCGGCGCGGCCGGCGGCGGCTATGCGCAGATCGTGCCGATGGAGGACATCAATCTCCACTTCACCGGCGACTTTGGCGCCATCCAGCTCGCGAACAACCTGCTCGCCGCGCTGATCGACAACCACATCAGCCACGGCAACGAGCTCGGCATCGACGTGCGCCGCATCCAGTGGAAGCGGGTGCTCGACATGAACGATCGCGCGCTGCGCGACATCACCATCGCGCTCGGCGGGACGGCCAACGGCTATCCGCGCCAGGACGGCTTCGACATCGTCGTCGCCTCTGAGGTGATGGCGATCTTCTGCCTGTCGACGTCGCTCGACGATCTGAAGAAGCGCCTTGGCAACATCGTCGTCGGCTACACGCGCGACCAAAAGCCGGTGAGGGCTGCGGATTTGATGGCGCACGGCGCCATGACGGTGCTTTTGAAGGATGCGCTGGCGCCGAACCTCGTGCAGACGCTCGAGAACAACCCGGCCTTCGTGCACGGCGGCCCTTTCGCCAACATTGCACATGGGTGCAATTCGGTGCTCGCCACTCAATCGGCGTTGAAGCTCGCCGACTATGTGGTCACCGAAGCAGGCTTCGGCGCGGATCTCGGCGCCGAGAAGTTCCTCGACATCAAGTGCCGCAAGACGGGCCTGCGGCCGAGCGCGGCGGTGATCGTGGCGACGATGCGCGCGCTCAAGTACCACGGCGGCGTCGACGTAAAGGAGGTGAGCAAGGAGAACCTCCAGGCGCTGGAGAAGGGCCTCGCGAACCTCGAGCGCCACGTCGAGAACGTGAGCAAGGTGTACCAGATCCCCTGCGTCGTCTCATTCAACCGCTTCACCTTCGACACGCAGGCGGAGATCGACCTCGTGAGGTCGCGCGTCGCCAAGCTTGGCGTGCCGATGGTGATCGCGAACCATTGGGCCGAGGGCGGCAAGGGCGCGGCCGACCTTGCGAAGATCGTCGTCGGCCTGTGCGAGCAGTCGTCGAAGCCGAGCTTCGTCTACGAAGACAACGACACGCTCTGGGACAAGATCAACAAGATCGCGAAGAAGGTCTACCGCGCGTCGGAGGTCACCGCCGACAGCAAGGTGCGCGCGCAGATCAAGAAGCTGCAGGAAGACGGCTACGGTCAGTATCCGGTGTGCGTCGCGAAAACGCAGTCGTCGTTCTCGACCGATGCATCGCTGCGCGGCGCGCCGACCAACCACGTCGTGAATGTGCGCGAAGTGCGCCTCGCGGCCGGCGCCGAGTTCATCGTCATGATCTGCGGTGACATCATGACGATGCCGGGCCTGCCAAAAGTCCCCTCGGCCAACAAGATCGATCTCATAGACGGCAAGGTCGTCGGCCTGTTCTAGAATCGCCGGATGCTCGAAGAACTGGCGTCGCAGGCCTTCTGGATCGGCCTCGCGAAGATCATTGGCGTCAACATCATCCTGTCGGGTGATAACGCCGTCGTCATCGCCCTCGCCGCGCGCTCACTGCCCGCGGCGCAGCAGAAGAAGGCAGTGTTGTGGGGTGCCGGCGCCGCCGTGGTCCTGCGCATCGTCCTGACGATCTTTGCCGCGGCTCTTCTCACGCTGCCGTGGCTCAAGGTC
>JAFARH010000150.1 GCA_019245555.1 Betaproteobacteria bacterium | reverse complement strand
CATCGACGTGCCAGACATCGACGCAGCCCTTTCGTGGGCGGCGCGCTGCCCCGGCGCCCAGCACGGCGCGATCGAGGTGCGTCCGATCTGGACGATGTAAGGCAAGCCGCCGAAGCGGTCGCGCGGCGAAGCTACGGCAAGCTCGTCGCCGTGCTCGCTGCGCGCACGCGCGATGTCGCTGGTGCGGAGGATGCGCTCGCCGAGGCTTTCGCGGCCGCGCTCGCCGAGTGGCCGGACAGCGGCGTGCCGCGCGCTCCCGAGGCGTGGCTCCTGACCGTGGCGCGCCGCCGCATGATCGATGCGGCCCGGCGCCGGCGCACGAGCGAGGAATCCGCCGACGTCGTGCAACTCCTATCGGAAGTGGAAGCGCAGCCCGAGATCCCCGACGACCGCCTGCGCCTGATGTTCGCCTGCGCGCATCCGGCGATCGACGAAGGCGTGCGTGCGCCCCTCATCCTGCAGGTAGTGCTCGGCTTCGACGCCGCGACAATCGCCTCGGCCTTCCTCGTCGCGCCGGCAACGATGAGTCAGCGCCTCGTTCGCGCGAAGAACCGGATCCGGCAAGCGGGCATCCCGTTCCGTGTGCCCGGACGCGAGGAACTCGCCGAACGCCTTGATGCGGTGCTCGAAGCGATCTACGCCATCTTTGCCGAAGGCTGGGCGGACCCGGCCGGCACGCAGGCGCAAACGCGCGGCCTCGCCGAGGAGGCGATCTGGCTGGGACGCCTCGTCGCATCGCTGCTCCCGGGCGAGCCCGAAGTGCTGGGCCTACTCGCGCTCATGCTGCACGCCGAGGCGCGGCGCGCGGCTCGGCGCGATGCACAAGGCGAGTTCGTGCCGCTCGGCGAGCAGGATCCCGAACGCTGGAGCACCACGCACATCGATGAAGCAGAAGAGTTGCTCCTGACGGCGAGCCGTATGAGCTCACCCGGCCGGTTCCAACTCGAAGCGGCCGTACAGTCCGTGCACGCCGCGCGCCGCAAGGCCGGCGTGACCGATTGGGCCGCAATTGTCGCGCTCTACGACGCGCTTTACTCCCTCACCGGATCGATCGTCGTCGCGATCAACCGCGCAGTCGCAATCGCCGAAGTAGAAGGCGCTGGCGTGGGGCTGGCAATCCTTGATTCCATACAAGGCGATGCCCGCCTTGCCCAGTATCAACCATTCTGGGCGGCTCGCGCCGAACTGCTGGCTCGCCTTGGTGATCTCAAGGCAGCAGAAGCAGCGTACGAGCAAGCCATCGGCCTCGAGGCGGATGGGGCGGTGCGGCGCTATCTGCAGAAGCGCGCCCTGCATGTCCGCCGCAGCTGATAGCGGACACAATGGCTGCATGCAATCCTATGAACTAGTCTCGGACGTATCCCGTTTCGATGTGGCGGCAATCCATGCGTTTCTGTCCCGCTCATATTGGTCACCGGGGATTCCACGCGCCGTCGTCGAACGGGCTATCGCCAATTCCGTCTGCTTTGGCATCCTCCACGGAGCACAACAAGTCGGCTTTGCGCGTGTCGTTACGGACAAAGCGACCTTCGCGTATCTCGCCGACGTCTATGTCCTAGAGGAACATCGGGGCAGAGGTTTGGCCCGGCGAATGATGCAGGCGCTGTTCGCGCATCCGGAGCTCAAGGGATTGCGCCGCATGCTCCTGGTGACGCGTGACGCACATGCGTTGTATTCCAAATTCGGTTTCAAACCGCTCGCCGCGCCGGACAGAATGATGGAACTTCACCGCCCGAACGTCTACGGCACGGGTTCGGAATGACCTCTTAGCGATCTCTTATTCGAGGACCAGCGCGATGGTGAAGCCGTCGTAGCCCTTCACGCCCACAGTCTGGATCGCCGTGGCTGAGACTCGCCTCTCCTGGGCGATTAGCTCGTTCAGCCGCCGCACGCCAAGCACCGACGCGTCGCGCGATTTCGCGTCGATCACCTTCCCATCGCGCACCACGTTGTCGACCACGATGACGCTTCCCGGATGCGAGAGCCTGAGCGCCCACTGGAAGTACTCGGGATTGCTCTGCTTGTCCGCGTCGATAAACGCAAGATCGATCGGGCCCTCGATGCCCGGTAGAGTGTCGAGCGCCTTCCCCACGCGGATCTCAACCATCGAAGCGAGGCGTGCGTTGGCAATATTCTTTCGCGCTACCGCGGCATGCTTCTCGACCGCTTCGAGGGTCACGAGTTGCCCGCCACTGGCAAGGCCACGAGCAAGCCAGATGGTGCTGTAGCCGCCGAGCGTGCCGATTTCCAGGATTCGCCGCGCGCTGACGAGTCGCGCCAGCATCCACAGTAACTTGCCGTGCGTCGGCGAAACGTTAATCGGCGGCAGACCGGCAGCGTCGCTCGCGACGAGCGCGACCTCAAGCATCGCATCCGGCTGTACGAGCGTCTCACTGAGATACCGGTCGACGTCGTTCCAGACTCGGCTGGACATCGCTATCCGAGGCGCAGGCTGCTGAGCAGTTGCTCGTAATGTGAGAGCGGCTGCGTCGGCTCGCCCGGTGTCTTCGCCAGGTCGTCGAAGCGCCGAAGCGCAATGGCATCCTCGGCGTAGGGCTTGCGCCGGAAGCGCTCCCCTTCTTCGGCACTGAAGATCCCGCCCTGCAGCTCGAGCGTGCGCTGTGACGTAGGCGAGAGCTCTTTCCAGTAGCCCTTCTCCTTCCGACACAGGTAGCGTTTTGCATCCACGTGCATGCGAATCGGCTCGAGCACTGCCTCGCTGAAGAGCGGTCGCAGGAATGGTACCGCGACATATTGATGGACGTCGTCGGCGCCCTTCTTCCCGGCATTGGCCATGAGAAGGTGGCCGACATCGTGCAACAAGCACGCTGCGATCAGCTCGGGCGTTCCGCCGGCGCGTTCGGCAAGCTGCGCGCATTGCAGCGCGTGTTCGAGCTGCGTCACTGCCTCACCGCCATAGCGGGCCGCGCCCTCGAGGCTATAGAGCGCGAGCAGATCGTGCACGGTGGTCATCAGATGAAGAGGCGGCGCAGCCGCGCCGACGCGAGGTCGAGCAGGCTCACCGTGATGACGATGATGATCATGACCGCGCAGGTTTCCGCGTAGTAGAAGCCGCGGATGATTTCCCACAGCACCACGCCGATGCCGCCGGCGCCCACCATGCCGACCACTGACGCCGAACGCACGTTGGATTCAAACCGGTACAACGAATAAGAGATCCAGAGTGGAATCACCTGCGGGATCACGCCGTAGGCAATCTCTTCCAGTTTGTGCGCGCCCGTGGCACGGATCCCCTCGACCGGCTGCGGATCGATTGCCTCCACCGCCTCGGAGAAAAGCTTGGCGAGGATGCCGGTCGTGTGGACCCACAGCGCCAGCACGCCGGCGAATGGACCAAGACCCACCGCCACCACGAAGAGCATCGCGAACACCATCTCATTGATGGCGCGGCACGCGTCCATCAGGCGCCGCACCGGCTGGTGAATCCAGGCCGGCGCTACGTTCGCCGCGCAAAGCAGGCCGAACGGCACTGCGCAGGCCACGGCGAGCGCCGTGCCCCACAGCGCAATCTCGAGCGTGACCAGCATTTCCTCGAGGTAGAGCTTCCAGTCGTGGAAATTCGGCGGAAAGAAGCCTGCTGCGTACTTCGCCATGTTGCCGGCGTCGCGGAGGAGATCCATCGGACGCATGTCCGCGCCCTTCCACGACGCCGCGAGCAGCGCCAGCGCTCCACCCCAAAGCAGGACCTGGCCGAGTCCCGGCCCCGGCCGGTAGCTAGGCAAATGCGCCGGCAATGCCTGCTGCATTTACTGCTTGGCTTGGGCGAGTTGCGAGTTCAGCTCGGCAAGCTTGCGATTCAGATCGGCGAGCTTCGCTTGTTTCTCGGCAGGCGCCATTTGCATGTCGGCCTCGACCTTGCTCTTCTCGCGGAAGACCTCGATCTGGCGGATCGGTAGCAGCTGGGCGTTCGAAGACTCGCGAAAGCCGATCCATTTCTGGATGCCGAGGAGCCTTTGCCGCTCTTGCTCCGCCTGCGGGCCGCTCGTGCCGTAGGCGACGAAGAACGCCTTCAGCCGGCTCTTCGTCTCGGCATCGAGGTCCTTGCGCCAGACGATCGGATCGGAGGCGATGAGCGGCGACTTCCACAGGATGCGGATCTCCTGCGCTTTCTCGGGCAGGCGCTTCTCGAGGAGCGCCATCTGCTCGGTGTTGTTGGTCGCGACGTCGAGTTGTTTATTCAAGACCGCCTGCAGGTTGGTCTCGTGGTTCGCCGCACGGATCGTCTTGAAGTGCGTCTTGGGATCAATATGGTTCAGCGCAAAGACGTAGTAGCTCGGCACGACGAAGCCGGATGTCGAGTTCGGGTCGCCGATGCCGAAGTTGATCTCCTTGCCGCGCTTCAACACGTCGTCGAACGTCTTGAACGAGCTGTCGCGATGCGTGATGAGGAGCGAGTAGTAGCCGGCGCCGTCCTCGGCGAGCGTCTGTACGAAGACCTCGCCGTTAGCGCGATCGACTGCTTCGATTGCCGACTTATTGCCGAACCAGGCGAGATCGACCTTCTTGAAGCGCATCGCCTCGATCACGCCCGCATAGTCGGTGGCAAAGAAGGCGCTGACCTTGACTCCGACGCGCGCGCCCATGTCGTCGAGCACCGGCTGCCACCGGCCTCTCAGCGCCGTCGACGAATCGGTGGCGATGATGCCGAAGTTGATCTCTTTCGGCATTTCGGCTGCCGCCGGCATGACGGCCGCGGCCAGCACCAGCGTCGCGAGAAATCGTTTGGGAAGCATAGAGTCCCTCCTGGTTGGTTTCAGACTGCCTGTGCCGCCAGCGCGAGCTCACTTGCCCGCACCGGCTCCTCCTTGCGCTCGCCGAGCACCGAAATGTGATCGGGCAACGCGAGAATCTCGTCGGCCTCCGCGCCATACAGCTCCCGCAGAAGGCCGCTCGTCAGGTTGGCGGAAGGTCCGTCGTACACGACCTGTCCCGCGCGCAGCGCGACCGTGCGCGGGCAGTACTTGAGCGCGACGTTCACCTGGTGCAGCGACACCACCACGGTGCAGCGATCCTCGCGATTGATGCGCGCGAGGATCTCCATCACGATCCGCGCGCTTTCGGGATCGAGCGACGCGATGGGCTCGTCGGCGAGGATGAGCTTCGCGCGCTGCACGAGCGCGCGGGCGATCGCGACGCGCTGCTGCTCGCCGCCGGAGAGGTCGCTCGTGCGGCTGCGCAGCTTGTCCGCAATCCCCACGCGCGCGAGCGCGTCGCGCGCCTCGGCGACCTCCGCCGCGGCCGGCGCGATGAGAAAGCGCAGTGCGTGCAACGTGCTCCAGCGCCCCAGCGCGCCCGCCATCACGTTCTGCATCACCGTCAGGCGATCGACGAGGTCGTGCTGCTGCGCGATCACCGCCAAGCGCGCGCGCAGGCGCCGGAGTTCACGGCCGTGCGCGCGAGCGAGATCGGCGCCTTCGACCACGATGCGCCCGGCAGAAATCGGCACGGTGCCGTTGAGCGAGCGCAGCAGCGTGGTCTTCCCGCTGCCGCTGGGCCCGACGAGCGCGACGCATTCCCCGCCCGCGATGGCAAGCGTTGCATCGCTCAGCGCGGGCGGCGCGCCCGGCGCGTACACGACGCGCACACCCTCGAGCTCGAGCATCGGTCAGAGCAGCTTGAGCTTGGCCGCCACGGCGCGCAGCAGGTCGTACTCCGCGTCG
>JAFARH010000072.1 GCA_019245555.1 Betaproteobacteria bacterium | reverse complement strand
CGGACAGTACTGTACATATAGCCAGCATGCTACCACCCGCCCGCCTGCGTTAGTGGCGCGATCGGGCGGGTAAACATAAGGTCTGCTTCCGGCCAAAAGTGATGGGATGGACCCCTCCTCACCTAAACGGCATCTAGGTGCCAGACTGGAAGTGTCATCCACCAGTCGATAGGGAGGAAGGGTTGCCATGAAGCTTATTCGCGTTGGAGTGGATTTGGCAAAGAACGTGTTCCAGTTGCACGGCGTGGATCGTAGCGAGAAGACGGTGTGGCGCCGGCGGTTGCGACGTGATGACTGGATCATGGTCCTGAAGGAGCGAGTGGAGCCCGGCTGCGAGATCGGTATGGAGGCTTGCAGCGGAGCACACCACTGGGCACGGGAGCTCCAGAAGCTGGGCTACAGCGTGAAGCTGATCCCGCCGCAATTCGTGAAGCCCTACGTGAAGAGCAATAAGAACGACGCGAACGATGCCGAGGCGATCTGCGAGGCGATGAGCCGACCGGGAATGCGCTTCGTCGCGCTGAAGACGGTCGAGCAGCAAGATGTCCAGGCGATGCACCGCGTGCGTTCAGGGTTGGTCGAGCAACGCACCGCCAAGGCGAGCCAGATCCGCGGCCTGGTGGCGGAGTACGGGCTAGTGGTGCCACGAGAACTCGTGCAGCTTCGCATCGCGCTGCCGCGCTGGCTCGAGGACCAGGCAAACGGCCTGAGCGCCTCGTTCCGGCGGCTGCTTGAGGGATTAGGGGAAGACCTTGCGCAGCTCGATCAGCGGGTTAAAGAGCTCGATCGCGAGATCGAGCGCCTGGCTCAATCTGACCCGACGGCGAAAAGACTGATGCAGCTCCGCGGGGTGGGGCCGATCACCGCTACGGCGTTGGTGGCAACGGTCGGTGATGCTCGGCAATTCGCAAATGGCCGACAGATGTCCGCGGCACTCGGACTCACGCCACGGCAGCACAGCTCTGGAGGCCGAGAACGGTTGCTCGGCATCAGTAAGCGCGGCGATGCCTACTTACGTACGCTGCTGATTCATGGCGCACGGGCTGTCATTCGAACCGCTCCGAGCAAAGATGATCGGCTCAGCAAATGGGTGACACGCCTTGCCGCTCGCAGTCACATCAACGTCGCAGCGGCGGCGCTTGCCAACAAGACGACACGCATGGCCTGGGCAATGCTCAGCCGTGGAACGGATTACCAGCCGGCGTAACGAGAAGGAGTACCCCACTCACGATTGCTAAGCAAAGCTGATCGATGGCCAACAGGTCGAACCGGCGCCGGAAGAACCCGCGAATGTCCAGGTGCTTTAAGCCCGTAAAAGCGATTGGGATCCGGCGCGCGAATAGCCCATCGAGGCCCGGCACCGCTTAGATCGGTGCTGCCGTTAGAGGCCGGATATACGTGAGCAGTCGTACCTCACGGTCAGAGAGCAGCGTGCTTGCAAACGAGGAGGGGTCCATATACGGACATTCAGCTGTTAGTCAACAAGCAGAAGGCGGGGATTCGCCAAGGCCCGCTAAAACTGCTTTTTGGCAGGCTGGCAGGTCCATCGACCCACTCCGATGAGTATCTCCGGCCCCAGCACGGATCCATTTAGCCGATTGATCACGTAGGGGGGGTAATTGCTGTTTTCGGCGAATTTAATCTCCGTATCGCTAAAGGTGGCGCGAAGAGGTCCTACTGTGCGCGCGGCACGATTGCACGAGATCATCGGATTCGGCCCGCAATGGTATGCGCCGGCATGAACTGTGACGGTGGATGAGGCCTCATCTATGTCGATCGTGGTCGGCGAGTCCTCTATTAACCATGGTTCCATTGTTTTGGGTTCGCAAGTCAGCGTGGTTGCAGCGACAGGCGTCGCCAAAAGTGCGAGCACGATCGGAAACCAAAGGGGTCGATTAGTTTGCATGCGAGTTCCGGGAGAGCGTATCGTTTTGCACGACGGGATTTTTACTCCCACTGTGCATTGGATCGTTGTCTAGCCCAACATCTGCTTCCAGCAGGTCTCCGAGCTTCGTGCGCGGTGTTTGCCCGCCCCCCTCGCTGTCCTTGAGACACTTGTTACCCGTGATGATTTGGCAGTATTCGCTCCCGCACCTGTCGCATCGGTATTGCATGCCCTTTTCGCACCAGGTGTCGCCTTCCTTTTTCCCCACTGGGCACGCTGCTTGAGCGTTTGAAGAGACGATGACCGCGCAGCTAAGCGCGAGAAGTGCTGCCATGCGGCGTGACATTGTTTAATCCCCCCGAATTTGTATGGAACAGCGGAGTCGATGGAACGGGAGTTTAGAAATCACGTCAAGCGCGTTTCGCGTTGCTTGTAAGTTTTGCCACTCAATTTGTCTCAGCTAAGACAACGGCGAAACGCACCAAAAATCTAGTTGCCGCAGAGATATTGCGGACGTTGTCCGGGATCAGGTGGTGGTCATCACCACAGGACCGTGGTCGCTCGTGCCGAACTCCCGCTGCACCACGCAGCTCGCCGCGCGTGCGGCGATCGGCTTCGACGCGAGGATGTAATCCAGCCGCCACCCGATGTTCCGCTGGCGCATGTTGCGCCACGGCGCCCACCAGGTGAAGAGGCGATCGTTATCGGGTTCGATCTGGCGGTGCACATCGACCAGCTGATCGTCGATCAGCTCCTCGAAGAGCGCGCGCTCTTCCGGTAGCTGACCGATCACGTTCTTCCGCTCCGCCGGATGCACGTCGCGCTCGGTGCGTGCGATGTTGATGTCGCCGCAGAGCACGAGCTCCTTGCCTTCGGCGTGGAGCCGTTTCGCCCACACGCCGAGTTGCCGCATGAAGCTGACCTTCGCCGGGTAGTCCTTGCCGCCGTTCGGCACGTAGACCGACGCGAAGACGGTGTTGCCGACCTGCGCCGTGACCATGCGCGACTCCATGTCGAAGTCCGGATGGCTGAATGTCGCTTGCCCGACGCTCTCTTTGATGTGCAGCGACACGCCCGAATAGGCCTTCATCGTCGAGCCGTGCCAGTAGATGTGATAGCCCGAGATGCGGCACTCAAGCGGCACCTGGTCGATGTTGGCCTTCAGCTCCTGCAGGCACAGCACGTCGGGGTTCTCGCGCTCGAGGAACTCGCACACCTGCCCGGCGCGAGCGCGGATGCCGTTCACATTCCAGGTGGCGATCTTCATGAAATGAATCGGGGCCAGGACCCGATTTGATTCCGGTCCTGGCCCCGAATTGTGATGCGGTTAAGAACCTCTGACGACCTTGATCTGGTTGTCGACGCTCTTCACGCCCTCGACCTTGGAGGCGACCTGCGTCGCCTTGGTCTTCTGCCCGTTGCTCGCGACCGTGCCCCAGAGGCTGACGCGGCCGTCGGCGGCAGTGACGTCGATCGCGCCGGAGGGCAGCTTGTTCTCCGGCATCTCGAGCGTGCGCTTCACCAGCGCGGCGAGCTCCTTGTTCGGATCGGGCTTCGGCGGCTCGGGCTTGGGCTCCGGCTTCGGCGCGGCCGCTACGGGCGGCGGCGGTGGCGGGGCCTTGGCGGCGGGCTTGGGTTTCGGATCTTCGCCGCAAGCGGA
>JAFARH010000051.1 GCA_019245555.1 Betaproteobacteria bacterium | reverse complement strand
ACGAATCCTGCGCCCTCGCCGGGACCCTCGGCTTGGGCAAGCTGATCGCCGTCTATGACGATAATGGCATCTCGATCGACTCGGACAAGGGGCAGATCAAGCAGTGGTACACGGACGACGTCCGGGAGCGCTTCGAGTCCTACGGCTGGCAGGTCATCCCCAATGTCGACGGCCATGACGTCGAGGCGGTCGACAAGGCGCTGAAGAAGGCGAAACGAGAGAAGACGCGCCCGACGCTCATCTGCGCCAAGACCACGATTGGCAAAGGCGCTCCCAAGAAAGCCAACACCGGCGCAGCTCACGGCGCGCCACTCGGTGCCGATGAGGTTGCCGCCACCCGAGTTGCGATCGGTTGGTCCTATCCGCCGTTCGAAGTGCCGAAGTCGGTTTACGACGGCTGGGACGCGCGCGACGCCGGCAAGCGAGCCGAGAAGGCGTGGAACCGCCGCTTCAACGCCTATAAGAAGCAATTCCCCGCGGAGGCGGCCGAGTTCGAGCGCCGCATGGCCGGTCGACTTCCCGCGACGTTTGACGAGACCGCCCGGCGTGTCATCGACGAGTTCAACCAGAAAGGCGAGACGCTCGCGACACGCCGTGCCTCGCAGCTCGTCCTAGACGCCATTGTTCCGGTGATGCCGGGACTCATTGGTGGCTCGGCTGACCTGACCGGCTCCAACCTGACAATGGCCAAGGCCTCGAAGGTCATCGGGCGCGAAGGTGGCGGCGATTACATCTTCTACGGCGTGCGCGAGTTCGGCATGGTGGCGATCATGAACGGGCTCGCGCTCCACGGCGGCTGTATCCCGTACGGCGGCACGTTCCTGGTCTTCTCCGACTATGCCCGGAACGGCCTGCGCCTCGCGGCACTGATGGGCGCGCATGCCATCTACGTGTTCACCCACGATTCCATCGGCCTTGGCGAAGACGGGCCGACGCACCAGCCGATCGAGCACGCAGCTACGTTGCGCCTGATGCCCAACATGACTGTCTGGCGGCCGGCGGACACGGTTGAGACCGCAGTCGCTTGGCGCGAGGCCATCAAGCATCAGAAGGGCCCGAGCGCCCTGCTGCTCACGCGGCAGAACGTGCAGTTCCTCAAGCACCAGGACGTATCGGCAGCCGCGCGGGGTGGTTATGTGCTCTCCGATGCTGCTGGCGCGCGGGCGACCATCATTGCCACCGGCTCGGAAGTGCAGCTTGCCGTCGAGGCGCAAAAACTGCTCGCAGCCGAAGGGATCCCCGTGCGCGTGGTGTCGATGCCCTCGACCTCGGTTTTCGATCGCCAGGATGCCGGTTACCGGAACACCGTGCTCGGGACGCTGCCCAAGGTAGCAGTGGAAGCCGGCGTGACCGATTATTGGCGGAAGTACGTCGGGCTCGACGGCGCCGTGATCGGTATTGACCGCTACGGCGAGTCGGCGCCGGCGGGCGAGCTCTTCAAACATTTTGGCTTTACGCCCCAGCGGGTCGCGGAAGCCGTAAGGAGCATCCTCAAATGACCATCAAAGTTGCCATCAACGGATTCGGCCGCATCGGCCGCATGGTGCTGCGCGCTTACTACGAAGGCGGCAAGAAGCACGGTCTACAGTTCGTCGCCATCAACGACCTGGGCGACGCCGCGACCAACGCACACCTGTTGAAGTACGACACCGCCCACGGCAAGTTCCCGGGCACGGTCAAAGTCGAAGGCGACAGCCTCAACGTCAACGGCGATCGGATCAAGGTCGTCGCTGAACGCGATCCGGCCAAGCTGCCGTGGAAGAGCCTCGGCGTCGACGTCGTCATGGAGTGCACGGGCCTCTTTACCAGCAAGGCGAAGGCGGGTGCACACATCCAGGCTGGGGCGCGCAAGGTAATCATTTCGGCGCCCGGCGAAAAGGACGTCGATCGCACCGTCGTATACGGCGTGAACCACAAGCAGCTGAAGGAATCCGACTCGGTCATCTCCAACGCCTCGTGCACGACGAACTGCCTCGCGCCACTCGTGAAGGCGCTCGATGATCGCATCGGCGTCGTGTCGGGTCTGATGACGACGATCCACTCATACACGAACGACCAGGTGCTGACCGACGTCTATCACAAGGATCTGCGCCGAGCGCGCTCCGCTACTCACAACCAGATCCCGACGAAAACCGGCGCCGCGGCCGCCGTTGGACTTGTGCTTCCGCACCTGAACGGCAAGCTCGATGGTTTCTCGATCCGGGTGCCGACCATCAATGTATCGCTCGTGGATCTCACGTTCGTGGCAAAGAAAAGGACCACGGTCGAGGAAGTGAACGCCGCTGTGAAGCAGGCGGCCGACGGCGACCTGAAGGGCGTGCTCGAGTACAGCACCGAGCCGCTCGTGTCGTCGGACTTCAACCACAATCCGGCGAGCTCCATCTTCGATTCGACGATCACGAAGGTGGCTGACGGCGCGCTGGTGAAGGTTTACTCCTGGTATGACAACGAGTGGGGCTTCTCCAACCGCATGCTCGATGTCGCCGTCGCCTATGCCGAGGTCGGCGTAGCGCTCGCCAAGTAGCAAAAGCTAGGATCGTCGTCCCCGCGAAGGCGGGGATCCCGTTTAAGACTCCATGAATTTTCTAAACTGGGCCCCCGCCTTCGCGGGGGCGACACATCCATGAAGTTTCGTCGCATGTCGGAGGTCGACCTCCGCGGCAAGCGCGCCTTCATCCGCGCCGACCTCAACGTTCCGATCGAGGACGGCCGCATCACCGACGACACGCGCATCCGCGCCTCGGTCCCGGGCATCAAGCAGGCGCTCGACAAGGGCGCCGCCGTCATGATCACGTCACACCTCGGTCGCCCGACCGAAGGCGAGCTCAAGCCCGAGGATTCACTCGCGCCGGTCGCGAAGCGCTTGGGCGAATTGCTCGGGCGCGATGTTCCAGTCATCCAGGATTGGGTCAAGGGCGTGGACGTGAAGCCCGGCCAGGTGGTGGTGCTCGAGAACTGTCGCGTGAACAAGGGCGAGAAGAAGGACGATCCCGAGCTCGCCAAGAAAATCGCGGCTCTGTGCGATGTCTATGTGAACGACGCCTTTGGAACCGCGCATCGAGCAGAAGCGACGACGCACGGGGTCGCGCGCTTCGCCAAGGTCGCGTGCGCCGGTCCGCTGATGGCCGCGGAGCTCGACGCGCTCGGCAAGGCGCTCGCCAACCCGGCGCGGCCACTCGTCGCGATCGTAGGTGGCTCCAAGGTATCGACGAAGCTGACGGTGCTGGGCGAGCTCGCGAAAAAGGTCGACAGCCTGATCGTAGGCGGCGGCATCGCGAACACATTTCTCCTCGCCGCCGGCAAGCCGATCGGCCATTCGTTGGCGGAACCGGACCTCGCGTCGGAAGCAAAGAAGATCGCTGCCGCCACCGACGTACCGCTGCCCGAAGACGTGGTGGTAGCCGTGGAGCCCTCGGCACGCGCACGCTCGACAACCAAGGCGCCCGAAAAGGTCGATGCCGACGAGATGATCCTCGACATCGGGCCGAAGACGGCTGCGCGGCTCGCCGAAAGATTGCAGCGTGCCGGCACGATCGTGTGGAACGGGCCGGTCGGCATGTTCGAGATCGATGCGTTCGCGAAAGGCACGCTGGCAATCGGGCGCGCCATCGCGCAGTCCAAGGCGTTTTCCATCGCCGGCGGCGGTGACACGATCGCAGCAATCAACAAGTTCGGCCTCGCCCACAACATCGACTACATCTCGACCGCGGGCGGCGCGTTCCTCGAATTCCTCGAAGGCAAGACGCTCCCCGCGGTCGCCGCGCTTGAGGCGCGCGCCGATAGCTAGCATCCCAAGCGCCATCGTCGGCTCGGCGGCCGGTCCGATCGAGCACGACATCGATTCGCGCTGGCTGATGGCGTACAGCGCGGCGCTCAACGAGATGGGCCGCGGCGTGCACCCGCTGTTTCCCGTCTGCTACGAATGGCCGGTCTCGCTGCCCATCCGGCAGATCCCACAATTGCGGGAGCTTTTTCCGCTCCTTGTGCATGCCGAGCACGATCTGAGGCTCCATCGACTGCCACGCGAAGGTGATCGTCTTGCTACCCGCGCGAGCATTGTCGGCGTGCAAAAACGCAAGCCCGGCGCGTCCGTCGTCTTCCGATTCGAGACCTTGGATGCGAAGGGCAAGCCGGTTAGCACCACCGACTTCGGTGCGCTCTACCGCGGCGTGGATGTAGAGGGACCGGATCGAGGTGCGACGATCGAGCTGCCGCAGGCCGCGGCGAACATGAAGCCCACCGGCACCATCGACGTCGGCGCGAACCTTGCGCACGTCTACACGGAATGCGCGCGCATCTTCAATCCGATCCACACTGACGTTGCGCATGCCAAGGCGGCGGGATTGCCCGACATCATCCTGCATGGCACGGCGACTCTCGCGCTTTCCGTCTCTTGCCTGAAGATCGATCCGGCCCGCGTACGCCGCGTTCGGTGCCGCTTCACCGGCATGGTGTTTATGCCGTCCCGGCTGGAAGTGTTTGGCAATGGCACGGACTTCGAGACGCGCGGGCCGAAGGGGGAAGCCGTCATTAGCCGAGGACGCATCGACCATGATTAAGCAGCTCACCGTGGAGACACGCGGACAGGGGTTGATCGAGGTGACGCGGATGGTGAACTCGGCAGTTGCGGAGGCCAGGCTCGGCGAAGGCCTGTGCACGATCTTTGTGCGCCACACTTCGGCGAGCCTTGTCATCCAGGAGAACGCCGATCCGACCGCGAAGCAGGAT
>JAFARH010000083.1 GCA_019245555.1 Betaproteobacteria bacterium | reverse complement strand
AAGAGTGCCGTCGCGGCGAATGCCGCAATCGCCGCGGCGGCCGCGGCATCCGAGCTTCGATTGTGTTGAGCCTGGTATTGCAGCATCGCGCTCGTCGTGGCTCGCACGGTCGCGCGCAACATGATGCCGGGCATGTCGTCCTTCAAGCTGCGCCGAGCCATGAGATCGACGTTGGTGAGCGGCGTGAGCGAAACATGCTGCGCACCGCCGATGACGAGTCCGCTCGGTGTGTCGTCAAAGAGGCCGGGCATCATCAGCGGAAACGAATAAGCAACGAGCACGCTCGCATCGTTGACGATCACCGGAAGCCTGAACTGCTGAGAACGCAACGCCGGCGCGGTTCCGGAAGAGACGATGAAAAGCACATCCACCATGCCGTCGGGCACTGCGCGCACGCGCTGGTCGAGGCCGCGGAGCGCTTCCTCGAGCGCAGGCCTGTTGGGTTGCAGCTCGTTTGCCAGGCGATAGCCCGGCGCCGCGAGGCTCAACTCGCCTTGCGCCTCGTAGATGAATCCCGCGAGGTAATGCGACAGTGCGCTCTGGTAGCCGTTCTTGAGCGCGTTCACTTCCGGGTTGTCGATCGTCTCGACCGGATAGCCGCTCAGTGCCTTGAAGCTCGTAGTCGCACCACGCTTCTTCGCTTCGGCCTGTACCTCCGCGAGCGCTTTGGAGCGCGCCTGCTCGATCGATCCCTCGAGCTCGTGCGTCTGCTTGATGGCGACGCGCGCCTCTTCGTAGCGCCCCATCGCAAGTTGGTTGAGCGCCATGTACGTGAGCAGCATCACCTTCTCGTAATCGTGTGCCTCGTACACGCGCACCTTGTCGCTGATCACATAGCTCGAGGCATTACGGAGCATGTCCTGCGCGACCCGCTTGTCCGCGGTCTCGATGCGCTCCTGCGCAGCCGCCCAGGCCTTCTGGCTCTCGTCGTACCGGTAGCGCAGGCGCTCGAGCATGCCGCGTTCGAAGAAGTAGAGGACGTCTTTCTGCGCCTGGGGGTTGTTCACTTCCAGGCGCTTGATCGCGCCGTCGACATCGCCGAGGGAAGCGGCATTCAGCGTTCCGGAAAGCTCGAAGTCGTAGCTGCGCGTCGCGGCGCAGCCAGCGATCAACAACAGAATCGAGAACCACCCCTTCGAACGCATTTCTTCCCCTGTGGACCATCTTACGCGCGCGGGGAAGGCGCGCGTGCGGCTTACGTCACTTCAGGTACTGCTGCGCAGGCGGCGCTGTATTTTTTGCCGATTGATACACGGGCTCGAGCTTCGCCCCCAGCTCCTTCAGGCGTGCGGAGCGATGCTCCGGCGACGGGTGCGTCGACATGAACTCCGGAGGCTGTCCACCCAGCTTGGCCATCTTGTCCCAGAGCGTCACGGCTGCCGCCGGGTCGTAGCCCGCGCGCGCCGCGAGCTCGATGCCGACCTGGTCCGCTTCTGATTCGCTCTCGCGGCTGTTCGGCAACTGGACCGCCAATGCGGCCGCTGCGGCGGCGCCAGTCAATGCGAGGCCAGTGGAATCACGCGGCGCTATGGCTATGGCCGCAACAGCGAGTCCGATTTGGGACGACAGCGCAACCGACATGCGCTCCTGCGTGTGATTCAGGAGCGCGTGACTGATTTCATGGCCCATGACTTCCGCGACCTCGTCGTCGGTCGCATGCACCTTCTCGAACATGCCGGTGTAGATCGCCATCTTGCCGCCCGCCATGCAGAAGGCGTTCACCGTCTTCGGGTCGTTGATCACCTGCACTTCCCACTTCCAGTTCGCCGAGTCCGGCCGATATTTCACGGCCTGCGCGACCAGCCGGTTGGTGATCTCGTGGACCTTGGCGGCACGCGCGGTGCCGGTTTCCACCTGCTTCTTCTTGCCGAAGTCGCCCATCATGCTGTTGTAGGCAACCGCAGACTCGCTGATCGCCTGCGACTGGGAGACGAGCAGCAATTGCCTTCTGCCGGTGATCTGGTTTTCGGCGCAGCCGGCGAGCACCGCGGCAGCAAAAATCAGGGCGAACAGGGCGCGCTTCACGGGGCGCATTGTAGGGCGCACAGCGACACTAAGATGTAACTGATTGTTTTCGGTTTTTTGACTTGCCGCGCCGCTAGATGAAGCGGTCACAATCGTCCGGTAGGATGCTTTCGCTGTGTTTGACGCAATACCCGGCAAGCGCAAGACACGAACGGTTCAGGAGCCTCGTTTCGCCACTCCTCCGCTCTGGATCCACGAGTCGCTCGCCGCGGTCCTCGGAAAGGAAACCCCGTTGCTGATCTCCCGTCGTCGTGAAGCGAAGAGGCGTGCGCTGCTACAGATACTGGATCGCCTCCCGGTGAGAAGTGACGCGCGTAGCTCGCGCGCTCATCCAATGTCGAAGCCGGTGGCCTCCCAGGCCGACCTGGCGATGCCGAGGACCGCCCCCGGCATTTCGCCCCGCGTCCAGAAGTAGTTCTTAAGCGGCTTTCCGCTCCCGTTTCGGGAGCTCGCCGATTGCCGTCCGGATCGCGTCTTCAACGCGCTCCAGAAACACGAACTCAAGCTTCGACTTCGCCTCGGCTGGCACGTCCTCGAGGTCCTTTTCGTTCCGCTTGGGCAGCATCACCGTCTTGATTCCGGCGCGGAGCGCGGCAAGCGTCTTTTCCTTCACGCCACCGATCGGCAACACGAGGCCACGTAGCGAAATCTCGCCGGTCATCGCGACATCCGAGCGCACTGGAACGTCCATCAGCAACGACACGATGGACAGAAACATCGCCACGCCGGCGCTCGGACCGTCCTTCGGCGTCGCGCCCGCGGGCACGTGCACGTGGATGTCGACTTTGTCGAACGCCTCGCCGAGATGCGTCCGCGCGAGCGTCAGTGCCGCTTGCGCGGATTCTTTCATCACGTCGCCGAGCTGGCCGGTGAGTATCAATTTTCCCGAGCCAGGCACCTTCGAGGCTTCGATGAACAGGATGTCGCCGCCGACGGGCGTCCATGCGAGCCCGGTCGCCACGCCAGGCACTGAGGTACGCTCGGCCACCTCGTTCTCGAAGCGCTTCGCGCCCAAGATGCCGTGCAAGTCGCCGACATCGATGACGACCTTACCCTCAGCGCCTTCCGCGATCTTCATCGCCGCATGCCGCAGCGCCGCTCCGATATTGCGCTCCAGGCTTCGAACGCCGGCCTCGCGTGTGTAGTCGCCGATGATGGTGCGGACAGCCGCCTCGGTCAGCTCGGTTTTTCCCGCGGTCAACCCGTTGGCCTCGAGCTGGCGCTTGACGAGGTAGCGGTTCGCGATCTGCACCTTCTCTTCCTCGGTGTAGCCGGGAAGCTGGATGATCTCCATGCGGTCGCGAAGCGGCCCCGGGATCGTGTCGAGCACGTTCGCGGTGGTGATGAACATCACCTTCGAGAGGTCGAAGTCGACCGCGAGATAGTTGTCGCGGAAGTGCGAGTTCTGCTCGGGATCGAGCACCTCGAGCAGTGCGCTCGACGGATCGCCGTGGAAGCCGCCCTGCCCGAG
>JAFARH010000228.1 GCA_019245555.1 Betaproteobacteria bacterium | reverse complement strand
TGATGCGGAGATATTGCTGCATCATGGGCGTGTGCTCGGCTGGCTGGTTCACGTGGCCGATTCTAGAATGGCCTCGACCATGAGTGGCCTCGAATCCTTTCCGATCACGCGCAAGTGGCCGCCGCGCCATCCCGATCGCATTCAGCTCTACTCGCTGCCGACGCCGAATGGCGTGAAAGTCTCGATCGCGCTGGAAGAGCTCGGCCTGCCGTACGAGCCGCACCTCGTCTCATTCGATACGAACGACCAGATGTCGCCCGAGTTCCTTTCGCTCAACCCCAACAACAAGATTCCGGCGATCATCGACCCGAATGGGCCCGGCGGCCGTCCGCTCGGCCTCTTCGAGTCCGGCGCAATCCTGGTTTATCTCGCCAACAAGGCCGGCAAGCTCGTTCCCGCCGACAAGGCAGCGCGCTACGAGACGCTGCAGTGGCTCATGTTCCAGATGGGCGGCATCGGCCCGATGTTCGGCCAGGTGGGCTTCTTCGTGAAGTTCGCCGGCAAGGACTTCGAGGACAAGCGGCCGCGTGACCGCTACGTCGCCGAGTCGCGGCGGCTCCTCGGCGTGCTGGATCGGCGGCTCGAGTCGCGGGATTGGATCATGGGCGAATACTCCATCGCCGACATCGCGACGCTGCCGTGGGTGCGTAACCTAGTGGGCTTCTACGGCGCGGGAGATCTGGTCGGTTATCGCGACTTCAGGAACGTGCAGCGCGTGCTCGAGGACTTCCTCAAGCGTCCCGCGGTGCAGGCGGGCCTTGCGATTCCGAAGCGCTAGCTAGAATTGCCGCATGCCTGGTCGAGTCCTTGTCGAGAAGTTCAGTCCCAAAGTCATCGCGTGGCTTGGTGAGCGCGCGGAGGTCGTTGTGGTCGATCCATGGGCGGAGCCCGATCGTTGGGAGAAGGAGGCGCCGCAAGTCGCTGCGGTGATCAGCCGCAAGGGACGAATCACGCGCAAGCACATCGAAGATAGCCGCGGCCGGCTGAAGATCGTCGCTCGTACCGGCGTGGGCGTCGACGTGTCGCGCATCGACGTGGATGCAGCACGCGAGCACAAGGTGTGGGTGACGAATATGCCGGGAGTAAACGCGGCAGCCGTCGCGGAGCTTGTCTTCGGCCAGATGATCGCACTCGCGCGTCATACCCACCTCGCTAATACCGAGGTCAAGGCCCACCGCTGGGCGGCTGGGCCGCGCTTCCAGGGTTCCGAGCTCGCCGGCAAGACGCTCGGCATTGTCGGCATGGGAAACATCGGTACGCGCGTCGCGCTGCGGGCGCGGGCATTCGAGATGCAGCTCCTCATCTGCGATCCGTACATCCCGGCTTCGCACGTGACCGCCCTGGGAGGGCGGTGGGTCGGCTTGGGTGAGCTTTTCGCGCAATCGGACTTCGTCACGCTGCACTTGCCGTTCAACAAGGAGACGCGCCACATGGTGAGCACGAAGCAGTTCGCGCTCATGAAGAAGTCCGCGTTCCTCCTGAATCTCGCGCGCGGGGGCGTTGTCGACGAGCAGGCGCTGGTCGAATGCCGTCGCGAGAAGCGCGTCGCCGGGGCTGCAATCGACGTCATGGAAACAGAGCCGCCGGGCAAGGATCACCCGTTGCTTGCCCTCGACAACGTCCTCATGACGCCGCATCTCGGCGGCTCGACCCGCGAATCGCAGGAGAACGGCGAGTGGGGCGCCGCGCAGGAAGTCGTGCGCGTCCTGCAGGGCGAGGCGCCGCAGAATCCCGTCATCGAAGGCAAGCGCTAAGCGATGCTCACCGTCCATCATCTGGGAGTTTCGCAGTCGGAGCGCATCGTCTGGCTCTGCGAGGAGCTCGGCATTCCGTACGAGCTCAAGCGCTACCAGCGCGATCCGACGACGCGCCTCGCGCCGCCTGAATACAAGGCATTGCACCCGATCGGCACGGCGCCGGTGATCACCGATGACGGAGTGGTGATCGGCGAGTCGGGCGCGATCATCGAATACATCCTCGGCAGGTACGGCAACGGCAAGCTCGCGCGGCATCCGTCTCATCCGGAGTACACGAACTATCTCTACTGGTTTCACTACGCCAACGGCAGCTTCCAGGCGCTCTTGCACCGGACGCTCGTCGCAAAACGGCTGGAGCCGACGCCCGATCATCGAATCCTCAAGGACCTTCAGGGACGCCTGGACCGCTCGCTCGCGCTGCTGAACGAACGGCTGGGTGAAGTGAACTATCTGGCAGGGGACGAACTCACCGCCGCGGACATCATGATCTTCTTCAGCTTCACGACGATGCGGGCTTTCACGCCGTTCGACCTAAAGCCCTATCCGAACATCCTCGCCTATCTCAAGCGCGTCGGCGCGCGCCCGGCCTATCAGCGCGCGATGAAGAAGGGCGATCCAGGGATGCCGCTGCTGCTGGACTGACCGTGCAACAGAAGATCGAGGCGATCTACCGCGCCGAATCGCGGCGCGTATTCGCGACGCTGGTCCGGCTGCTTGGCGATTTCGATCTCGCCGAGGAGGCGCTCTCCGATGCCTTCCGCGCGGCGCTCGAGCAGTGGCCGACCGAAGGCATTCCGGATAACCCGCGCGCTTGGCTCGTTTCGACCGGACGCTTCAAGGCGATCGATGCGATCCGGCGGCGCGCACGCTTCGACCCGCTGGAAGAGGATCACGCCGAGACGCTCGCCGCGGAGGAGAGGCCTGACGCCGAGCCGATCGAGGACGATCGACTGCGACTCGTCTTCACGTGCTGCCATCCCGCGCTCGCGCAGGACGCGCAGGTCGCGCTCACGTTGCGCGAGATCTGCGGGCTCACGACCGAGGAAATTGCCCACGCCTTCCTCACGCCGGCGCCCACCCTCGCACAGCGCATCGTGCGAGCGAAGAACAAGATCCGCGATGCGCGCATCCCCTATGAGGTACCCGGCGGGCCGCAGCTCGCCGAGCGCCTCGATGCGGTGCTGCGAGTCATCTACCTGGTGTTCAACGAAGGCTACTCGCCGTCTGCCGGCGCATCCGTAACGCGAGCCGACCTCTCGGGCGAGGCGATCCGCCTCGCGCGCCTTTTGGTCGATCTTCTTCCGGAGCCGGAGGCGATCGGCCTGCTCGGCTTGATGCTCCTGCAGGAATCGCGACGAACGGCGCGCAGCTCCGCCGACGGCGATCTCGTCACATTGGAGGAGCAGGATCGCAGCCGGTGGAACAGCGCGTTGATCAAGGAAGGCGTCGCGCTCGTCGAGCGGGCGCTTGCCTGGCGGCGCTTCGGCCCCTACACATTGCAGGCCGCAATCGCCGCGGTGCACGCGGAAGCGCAGAGTGCGGCGACGACCGACTGGGCCCAGATCGTCGCGCTCTACGACGTGCTCCTCGGACTGGTCGCTTCGCCGGTGATTGCGCTCAACCGCGCCGTTGCGGTGGCTATGCGAGACGGGCCGGAGTCCGGCCTCGCGCTGATCGACCGCATCAAGGAGCTCGGCAACTACCACCTCACGCATGCCGCGCGCGCCGATCTGCTCCGGCGTCTGGGGCGCGCCAAAGAGGCGCGCGAGGCCTATCAGCGGGCGCTCAAACTGGCGCAGCAGGAACCCGAGCGCCGGTTCCTCGAGCGTCGCATCGCGGAGCTGCAGAAAGCCTGACCCTGTCGATTTGGCGCCGCCCCGTTCGACTAAGGGTAAGGCACCCACTTTCAAGGAGATAGCAATGCGCTTCATGGTCATGGTCAAGGCAACCCAGGATTCCGAGGCCGGCAAGATGCCGAGCCGCGAGCGTCTGGAAGAGATGGGGAGGTTCAACGAGGAGCTTGCCAAGGCCGGCATCCTCGTCGCGGGCGAGGGCTTGCAGCCGAGCAGCAAAGGCGCGCGCGTGCGGTTCTCCGGCAAGAAGCGCACGGTCGTCGATGGGCCATTCACGGAAACCAAAGAGCTCGTCGCCGGGTTCTGGATCTGGAGGGTGAAATCGAAGGAGCAGGCGATCGAGTGGGTGAAGCGCTGCCCCAACCCGATGCCCACCGACTCCGAGATCGAGATTCGGCAGATCTTCGAGGCCGAGGATTTCGGAGAGGCACTGACCCCCGAGATGCGGGAAAAGGGAGACCGTCTTTTGAGAAAGGGCCTGAAGTGAAATATCTCTGCCTGGTGTACGGCGAGGAGCAGGCTCTCGCCAGGATGCCCGACGAGCATTGCGTCGCCTTCGATGAAGAGGTGAGGAAGAGCGGCCACTGCATCGCGTCCGAAGCGCTGCAACCGGTGTCGACCGCGACCACCGTGCGCGTGCGTAACGGCAAGGTC
>JAFARH010000162.1 GCA_019245555.1 Betaproteobacteria bacterium | reverse complement strand
TCGTCACGCTCGGCTTCTTCCTGTTCAACGCCTACGGCGTCGAAGGCGGACTGGTGCAGATGATCTCGCACGGCTTCGTCTCGGCGGCGATGTTCCTTTGCGTGGGGGTGATGTACGACCGCATGCACACGCGCGCCATCGCCGACTACGGCGGCGTGGTCAACACGATGCCGAAGTTCGCTTCCTTCATGATGCTTTTCGCCATGGCCAATTCGGGGCTGCCGGCGACGAGCGGCTTCGTCGGCGAGTTCATGGTGATCATGGGCGCGATGAAGGTGAACTACTGGCTCGCGTTCGCTGCGGCGACCACCATGGTGCTCGGCGCCGCCTATACGCTGTGGATGTACAAGCGCGTCATCTTCGGGCCGGTGGCGAACGACCACGTGAAGCAGCTCACCGACTTGAACCGGCGCGAATTCCTGGTGCTCGCGCTTCTCGCAGCCGCGGTCCTCTGGATGGGCACCTATCCGCTGCCCTTCACCGAAGTGATGCATAGCTCGGTCAACGATCTGCTCAAGCACCTCGCCACGGCTAAGCAATGACGCCAATCGGTATCGTCCTGGTCAATCACATCCCGGCAGCGCCCGAGGTGGTGCTGCTGATCGGCGCGTGCGCGCTGATGATCTTCGACCTCTACGTGAAGGATGAGGGGCGGCGAATCACCTATGCCGCCGCGCAGGTGTTGCTCGCGGCGTGCGCGCTGCTCACCCTCTTCGTGATGGCGCAGACGCCGGACGGCCGCTACTACCTCTTCAACGGTCTCTTCGTCTCCGATCCGCTGTCGAGCCTGTTGAAGCTCCTCTGCTACCTCTCGGTTTCGGTGGCGCTCGTCTACTCGCGCAGCTATCTCCTCGAGCGCGGGCAGCTTCGCCCGGAGTTCCTGACGCTGCTCCTCTTTGCGCTGCTCGGCATGATGGTGCTCATCAGCGCCAACAACTTCCTCACGGTGTACCTCGGCCTCGAGCTGATGTCGCTCTGCCTCTATGCGCTGGTGGCGCTGAACCGCGATTCGGCGGCCTCGACCGAGGCGGCGATGAAGTACTTCGTGCTCGGCGCGCTGTCCTCGGGCCTGCTGCTCTACGGCATGTCGATGGTCTACGGCGCGACAGGGACGCTCACGCTCACCGACGTGGCGCAGCTCGTCATACGCCAGGTCGACAGCGCCGCCGACCGCAGCTTCCTCGTATTCGGCGTGGTGTTCGTCGTCGCCGGGCTCGCCTTCAAGATCGGCGTCGTGCCGTTTCACATGTGGATCCCGGACGTGTACCACGGCGCCTCGACGCCGGTGACGCTCGTCATCAGCTCGGGACCCAAGATCGCTGCATTCGCCATGGCGGTGCGCATGCTGGTGAACGGGCTGCCGGCGCTCGCGCCCGACTGGCAGCAGATGCTGGGGCTGCTCGCGATCCTGTCGATTGCCCTCGGCAACATCACCGCGATCGCGCAATCGAACCTGAAGCGCATGCTGGCGTACTCGGCGATCGCGCACATGGGCTTCATGCTGCTTGGCCTCCTCAGCGGCTGGTCGAGCGGCAACTGGCTCAACCGCACCGACGCCTACAGCGCTTCGCTCTTCTACATGGTCGTCTATACGGCCATGACGCTCGGCTCCTTCGGCATGCTGCTCTTCCTGTCGCATGCCGGCTTCGACTGCGAGAACCTCGACGACCTGAAGGGCCTGAACCGCCGGCATCCGTGGTACGCGTTCCTCATGATGGTGATCATGTTCTCGCTCGCCGGCATCCCGCCGACCGCCGGCTTCTACGCCAAGCTGGCGGTGTTCCAGGCCGCGGTGGCGGCCGACCACGTCTGGCTCGCCGTGGCCGCAGTGCTGCTCTCGCTGGTGGGCGCGTTCTACTACCTGCGCGTGGTGAAGCTCATGTATTTCGACGATCCGGTCGAGACCACGCCGGTGCGCCAGCCGCGCGGCACGCAGGTAGTGATGTCGCTCAATGGGCTCTTCCTCCTCGTCTTCGGCATCCTGCCGCAGAGCCTGATGGCGCTGTGCGTCGTGGCGGTCTCGCGCCTCTAGCGGGTGAAAGACCTCACTGAGCATTTCGTCTCGGGCGAACGGGTCTTTGACGGCTTACTTCTGAAGGTCCAGCGCGACGTTGTGCGCCTGCCCGACGGCACGCAGGGCGTACGCGAATACGTCAAGCATCCGGGCGCGGTGGCTGTCGTGCCGCTCTTTGACGATGGACGCCTGCTGCTCGAGCGCCAGTTTCGCTACCCGCACCACAAGGACTTCATCGAGCTGCCCGCCGGCAAGCTCGAGCCGAACGAGCCGCATCTCGACACCGCCAAGCGCGAGCTCCTGGAAGAGACCGGCTTCAGCGCAGGCGAGTGGAAGCGCCTCGGTGTGATGCACACCTCGATTGCCTGCATGGACGAGGCGATCGAGCTGTTTGTCGCCCGCAAGCTAAGCAAAGTACGCTCGGCGCAGCTCGATGCCGGCGAATTCGTCGAGACGCTGATCGTGCCTTTCGATGAAGCGATCGCCATGGTGAAGGATGGCCGCATTACCGATTCCAAGACCATGGCCGCGCTCCTATGGGTTAAGACTTTCGGCACATAGCTTGCAGCGCCTCAGGGGTTTTATCCCCTAGGAGGTGCCCATGAAGGTTCTCAAGCTCGCCGTTTTCGCATCTGCTTTCGCTGCCGGATGCGCCTCATCGCCGCCGGATAACACGTACGCGTTCAAGCCGGGTACGGGCACGGTGGAGAACGTGCACCAGGCGCGCGTCCAGATCCCGGGCGGCACCGCGCCCAGGACCTGGCTCGGCGAAGCGACCAGCCCGCGCTGGATCCAGGGCTACCAGCTGGCACTGCGCATGGATGACGGCACGACGCAGGCCATCACGCAGGACAGCAACGCCTTCCACCAGGGTGACCGCGTGCAGGTGACCGACGCGGGCCGCATCGTGAAGATCGCCACGCCGGCACCGGCGACGGCCCCGGTGTCCATCCTGGCACCGGGCACTGGCACCGTCCAGGCGATTGCCGCGAATCCGCCATCGGCTGCTGTTGGCGGCAGCGCCGCCGGCCAGGAGATCCAGCTCCGCATGGACAACGGCACGACGCAGTGGGTGAACGTGCAGGGCGCGACCTTCGCGACCGGCGATCGCGTCACCGTGACTGCAGACGGTCGGGTGCTGCGCTAAAGGCGCCTATGCGGCGGCCTTCATCGGCTGCCGCATGAGCCGCACCTTGTAGACGAGGTTCTGCAGCAGCTGCGCAATCATCTTCTTCGACGTCTCGTCGGTCAGGTTGCCGGCGGCGTCGAAGCGCTGCGGGGCATTGCCGATGGCAACCTCCGGCTGCACCACCGCGTCGAGATTCAGGAACACGAAGCACTGCCGCAGCTGGTATTGCGCGCGGATGCCGCCGGCGACGCCCATCGCCGCGCTCATCAGGGCGATCGGCTTGCCGCTCCAGGCATTGTCGCCGTAGGGCCGCGAGGCGACGTCGATCGCGTTCTTCAGCACGCCGGGCAGGCCGTAGTTGTACTCGGCGGTCGAGATGAGGATGGCATCCGCGGCGCGGATGCGCTGCTTGAATTCGGTGACCTTCGCCGTGGGCTTCTGCTCGTAATCCTGGTTGAAAAGGGGTAGTCCGGCGATGTCGTACAGCTCGAGCTTCGCGCCTTGCGGGCAAAGCTGCTGGGCGGCGCGAAGCGCGCCCTTGTTGTACGAGTCTTTGCGAAGACTGCCGGCGATGCCGAGGATCGTGATCGGGTCTGCCATGGGAACCTCCAGGGAATTCGTGGACCCGTGCCAGAAACATGCCCGTCCGCTACGATGAGTCATGAGCTCGCCCCAGCTGCGGCGGCAGGACCGCGCGCTAGCCGACTCCGCAGCACGCGCGCTGATCGAGCGCGCGTATTGCGGGCGCCTGGCAACGATTAACGCCGACGGGTCGCCTTACATCGTCCCGTTGCTTCACGTCTTTTCCGGCGACGAGATCGGCATGCACAACACTGCCGCGCGTGGGCACCTGCGCTCGAACGTGGAGCGCGACGCGCGCGCGTGCTTCGAGGTCGATGAGCCGGTCAAGGTGTTCGACTACGGCCGCTTCGAGTGCGATACCGGGCTCGCGTACAGCAGCGCCATCGCCTGTGGCCCTGTGCGCATCGTCGACGACCGTGCGGCCAAGATCCGCTTCTTCGACCAGCTGCTCGCGAAATACGGCACCGGCGTGCCGGGGCGACCGAAGAGCTTCTATCCGCGCCTGGATGAAGTCACGGTGTATGCGCTGGCGGTGGCGCGGATCACCGGCAAGCAGTGCCCGCTGCCGCCCATTTCGGTGCAGTGGCCCGCCCTCGACCGGACCAAGTCGCCTAACGCCAAGCCGTAGGCCGCACGAAAATTGCTGCGACGTGGCGTGGACCGCACGGCTGCTGCGACCGTCAACGACTTGGCTCTCTTCGTAGGCCGGATCGCGTTCGCAGCGCTCTTCCTGCCCTCGGGCCTGCAGAAGCTCATGAACCTGCAGGCGTTCATGTACAGCATCGACGGGCGCGGCGTGCCATTCGCGCCGGTGGTGGCGCCGCTCATGGCCGGGCTCGAGTTCCTCGGCGGTCTTGCGCTGCTGCTCGGCGTGGAAGTGCGGATCGCGTCCGTGCTGCTCCTCCTCTTCACCGTCGCGGCGACCCTCGTCGCGCACCGCTTCTGGGAATACGCGCCCGGCGCCGCGCACAACATGCAGCAGATCAACTTCTTCAAGAATGTCGCGATCGTCGGCGGCTTCGTTTTCCTCGCCGCGCACGGCGGCGGGCGCTATTGCCTCGAGCAGCTCTGGCGCCAGGAGCGGCGCACGCGTGCCGCCGGCCGCCGCGCGACCGACTTCGGCTAGCGCCGGGCGAGCTGCCGGTTTTCCAGCCGGCTGAGGAGCCGCACGAGCGGCCACAGCATGACGAAATAAATCAGCGCCGCGACCACGATCGGCGTGGGGTTGTACGTCAGGCTCTGGGCTTGGCGCGCCTGGAAGAGCAGCTCCGGCATTGCCACGACGCTGCCGAGCGATGTGAGCTTGACGACCTCCAGTGTGTTCGAGAGAAGGTCCGGCAGCACGTTGCGCACAGCTTGCGGCAGGACGACGTAGAGCATGGTCTGCAGGCGGCCCAGTCCCGTGCTGCGCGCGGCGTCGATCTGGCCCGACGGAACGGATTCGATGCCGGCGCGCAGGATCTCGCCGTAGTAGGCGCCGGTATTCAGGAAGAAGGCGATGCAGACGCAGGCGAAGCCGCCGAGCTCGAGGCCGGCGAAGGGCAGTCCGGCGAAAAGAAAGATGAGGAGTACGAGCGGCGGGAAGGCGCGGAAGAAGTCGACCCACACCACCAGC
>JAFARH010000279.1 GCA_019245555.1 Betaproteobacteria bacterium | reverse complement strand
GGTCGCCGTACGAACAGCTCCGAAAGGTTCACCTATGGCTGCCTATGATTCCAGCTTCACGCGGGCGCCATTCGTGACCTTCAGTTGCCCGCGAATCACGACCCGTTCACCCGCTTTCACTCCTGATGAGACGACGGTGTCTTGGCCGTCGCTTCGATCGACCTTCACCGGCCGCATTTCCGCCGTGGAATTCGAATTGATCACGAATACATATTCCCCATCAGGTCCATTCTGGATTGCCTGCGACGGGACGACGATGGCATTGGGCTGTTCGTAAAGCCGGACGCTCGCATTCACGAACTGGCCAGGCCAAAGGCCGTTGTCGGCATTGTCGAATACGCCGCGCAGCCGGATAGTCCCTGTCGACGGGTCCACGGCGTTGTCGATGAAGCTGAGTCGACCCGATGTCGCGGGCTTGTTCGCGCCGGGGACAGTCGCTTCGACGGTGAGCGGTCCCTCGGCACTGTACTTGCGAATCGCCGCAAGCTGCTGCTCCGGCACCGAGAAGGTGACGAGAACGGGATGGACCTGGTTGACGACGACTAGCGGGTTGACGTCGTTCGCTTTGACCAGATTGCCAATCTGGATCTGGATCTTCCCGGCGAATCCGTCAATAGGTGAGCGGATCGTGCAGTACTCGAGATTCAGCCGCGCCGTCTCGACCGCTGCCTTGCTGGCTTCCGCCACGGCCTTCGCAGTCTGTGCATTGGTCTCGAACTGCGAGTACGCATCTTTCGAGACGAAGTTCTTTTCGAGCAGCTCCTTGTAGCGGCGCTCCTGCGCCTGGGCCTGGCTTAGTGCCGCAGCGTCGCGGGCGTTCTGTGCCTCGGCTTGGCGCAACGCCGCTAGAAAAGGCCGCGGATCGATCTTGAAGAGGATGCTGTCCTTCGCAACTTCCTCCCCCTCCTTGAAGTTCACTTCCACGATCTGGCCGTCGACCCGCGCTTTGACGGCTACCGAAGTGTACGGATCGACGTTCCCGATCGCTCGGATCACCACGGGCAAGGTTCGTTGCTCGGCCTTTGCGACCGCAACTGGAACCACGAGGTCGCCGCCCTTTGCAGCGCTCGATCGCTCCCTTGCGCGCCCGTCGACGAAGTAGGTCGCGAGCCCGACGGCGCCGACGACAGCTAGCAGGGACAAGCCCATCAGTAGTCGGGGACGGGATACGCGCATGGGGATCGAATTGTCAGGCTGGAATCGTTTCAAGGGCAAATAGTTCCGCCACATGCTCGCGGCGGCGCACCAAGTGCGACGCCGTTCCATCTACCAGAACTTCCGCGGCCCTCGGGCGCGAGTTGTAATTCGAGCTCATCACCATTCCATACGCGCCGGCAGACATGATCGCGAGCAAATCGCCCTCGCGGGCGGCCAACCGCCGCTCTTTCGCAAGGAAATCCGCGCTTTCGCACACAGGCCCCACCACGTCGTAAACAGCCTGCTCAACTGAGGCTTCCGTTTGCTTCACCGTGCGCACTTCGTGCCAGGCGCTGTAGAGCGGCGCACGAATGAGGTCGTTCATGGCGGCGTCGACCACCATGAAATTGCGAGCTTCACCCAACTTTACATATTCGACCCGCGTCAGCAGCACGCCAGCATTGCCGACGATGGAACGGCCCGGGTCGAAGATGACCTGCTGTCTTCGGCGGCCGAGCGCCGAAAGCGCGCCGCGTACGAACTCGCCAATCGACTGCGGGGTCTCGTCCTTGTAGCGAATGCCGATACCGCCACCCACGTCGATATGGCGCAGCGCAATGCCGGCCGCCTGCAGGCGATCAACGAGCGCACCGAGGCGCTCTGCCGCCGCAACGAAAGGCGCCGCATTGTTCAAGAGCGAGCCGATGTGGCAGCCGATGCCGACGATCTCGAGCTCGTGCTTCTTGGCGGCCTCGCGATAGAGCCGCTCGGCATCTGCATAGGCCACGCCGAACTTCGTCTCGCGCAATCCGGTGGAAATGTAAGGATGCGTGCGCGCATCGATGTCCGGATTGACGCGCAACGCGATGGGCGCGCGGCGCCCGAGGCGGCGCGCAATCGCCGCCACGCGCTCGAGCTCCGGTGCCGATTCGACGTTGATGCAGCCGATGCCGCGCGAGAGAGCAAAGTCGACTTCGGCCTCGCTTTTGCCGACACCGGAGAAAAGCGTCTTCGCGGCCTCGCCGCCGGCGGCGAGGACTCGAGCGAGCTCTCCGCCGGAGACGATATCGAATCCCGCGCCGAGCTTTGCCAGCAGCGCGAGGATCGCCAGGTTCGAGTTGGCTTTTACGGAGTAGCAGACGCGCGCATCGTGTCCCGCGAGCGCCTGCGAGAACTCCCCGTACGCAGAGCTGATTGTGCGTTGCGAGTACACGTAGCACGGCGTGCCGAAATGCCGCGCAATATCGTCGAGCGGCGCCTCTTCGGCGCACAGCACGCCGTTACGGTAGTCGAAGGCCATCGCGCCTACTTCGCTTCTTCCGTCGCGGACGGCGGATAGGGAACTGGCTTGTAGGTGTCCCGCTTCTCGGGCTTCACGCCGGCCGGAGGATTGTCGCGCAGGTAAAGCGGACCTCTCTGCCCGCACGCAGCTGCGCCCAGCGCAAGGGCGAGAAGGATGAGGAAGCGCATAAAATCAAGATGGTAACGCATGGACGAATCCGAATTTGCCGCGCTCGCCGAGCAGGCACTCAGCCGCATCGAGGCAGCGCTCGAAGAGACTGGCGTCGACGCCGACGTCGAGCTCAAGCCCGGCGGCGTAATCGAGATTGAGTACGCCGATGGCTCGAAGATGATCATCAATCGCCACGCCGCCGCGCGCGAGATCTGGGTCGCCGCGCGCTCCGGCGGCTTCCATTTCCGATGGGATGCAGGTGCCTGGCGTGATACCCGCGATGGTACGGAGCTTTTCGCGGCGCTATCGAAGCTCGTCTCCGCGCAGAGCGGACAACCGGTGCGTCTGAAGCCCTAAGCAGGCGGGCTTGGCGGCTGGGACGGCGCAGGCACCGGCTCCACGTTCGGGCCGGGTTGCAGCACCTCCGGGGGTGGCACTGCCTTTTGGTAGAAGAACTCGGGAACCATGCTGCTTTCGCCGCCAGCCGTGGGATAGGGTCCTGTCGGAAGCACCACGATGCCCGGCGGCATCTCGCGCGGCATCTCCGGAACATCCTTGAGCGCTTTCTCCATGTACGACACCCAGATCGGCAGCGCCACTACGCCGCCGGTCTGGTTGCGGCCCAGCGTCTTCGGCTGGTCGAAGCCAACCCATGCGATCGCGACGAGCGTCGGCTGGTAGCCCGCGAACCAGGCATCGACGAATTCGTTGGTGGTCCCTGTCTTGCCCGCAAGGTCCGAGCGTCCGAGGCGGGCCGCGCGCGCTGCGGTCCCCACCCGCGTCACGTCCTGCATCATGTTGTCCATGATGAACGCGTTGCGCGCATCGATGACGCGCAGTGCCTCGTCGCCAGAGCGCTTCGGCTCGGCGAGCGCGAGCACGTTGCCGCGATCATCGACGATCTTGTGGATGAAGTACGGCTGGACGAGAAAGCCGCCGTTGGCGAACACGGAATAGCCGCGTGCGAGCTGCCACATCGTCACGGCGCCGGCACCGAGCGCCATGGTGAGGTAGGGCGGATGCCGGTCGGCATCGAAGCCAAAGCGCGTGACGTATTCCTGCGCATACTTCGCGCCGATCGCATCGAGGATGCGGATCGACACCATGTTCTTCGATTTAGTGAGCGCCGTGCGCATGCGCATCGGCCCTTCGAACTTGCCGTCGAAGTTCTTTGGTTCCCAGCGCTGGCTGCCGGTCTCTTCGGCCTCCAGCACGACGGGTTCATCGGGAATCACGGTAGCGGGCGTAAAGCCCTTCTCGAGCGCGGCCGAGTAGATGAAAGGCTTAAACGACGAACCTGGCTGGCGCCACGCTTGCGTCACGTGATTAAACTTCGTGCGGCCGAAGTCGAAGCCGCCGACGAGCGAGCGGATGGCGCCGTCCTGCGGATCGAGCGAGATGAACGCGGCCTCGATTTCCGGCAGTTGGACAATCTGCCAGTTCTTCCCTTCGCGCTGCACGCGGATGATCGAGCCACGGCGGATGCGCTTTTGCTGCGCCGTCTTCGGCTCGAGCGAGCGCGCCGCGAAGCGCAATCCCTCACCAGTGACCACGATCTTCTCGCCGCTGCGCAGGCCCGCCTCGACCTGCTTCGCGTCAGCTGAAAGCGTGATTGCGGCGAGCAGGTCGTCGCTGTCGGGATGGTCGGCGAGCGCATCGTCGTACTCGTCTTCGGTCGCGTCCGGCCGCATTTCGTAGAAGCCCTCAGGTCCGCGGTAGCCTTGCCGGCGGTCGTATTCGAGGGCGCCTTTTCTCACTGCGTCGTACGCAGCTTCCTGATCGCCCTTCCGGAGCGTCGTGTAGACGCGGAAGCCGCGCGTATAGACGTCTTCTGGGTAATGCTCGGCAAGTGCTTGGCGCACCATCTCGGCCAAGAATTCTGCATGCACGGAGTATTCGCTCACTTCTCGTCTTGCCCGCAATGGCGCTTTGGTCGCCTCGTCATACTGGGCTGCAGTAATGTAGCCAAGCTCGCTCATACGACGTAGCACATAGCCCTGTCGCTGCTTGGCGCGCTGCGGGTTGGCAATCGGGTTGTAAAGCGAAGGCGCCTTCGGTAGGCCCGCGAGCATGGCGATTTCACCCAGGCTCAGCTGATCGAGGGACTTGCCGAAATAGGTCTGCGACGCCGCACCGAAGCCATAGGCGCGCTGCCCGAGGTAAATCTGGTTTACGTAGAGCTCGAGGATCTGCTCCTTGTTCAGGCTGTGCTCGATCTTGAAGGCGAGCAGCGCCTCGTAGAGCTTGCGGGTGAGCGTCTTCTCCGAGGAAAGAAAGAAGTTGCGCGCCACCTGCATGGTGATGGTGCTCGCGCCCTGGCGCCGGCCGCCATAGACGAGATTGGTATAGGCGGCGCGCAGTACGCCGATGTAATCGATCCCCGGATGCTGGTAGAAGCGCTCGTCCTCGGCGGCGATGATCGCGTGCTTGAGGAGCGGCGGTACATCCGCGATAGCGACGACCGCTCGCCGCTCCTCGCCGAATTCACCGATCAGCGTGCCGTCCGCCGTGTAGATCCGCAGCGGAATCTTCGGCTGGTACGCGGTGAGCGCATCAAGCTCGGGCAGGTTGGGATACGCGAGGACGACGACGAGCCCGAGCACCAGCAAGGCAGCCGCCACCACGCCCGCGGCGAGGGCCAGCGGAAAGCCGAGAAAACGAAGCCACATCGGGAAGTTAGACCCTCAAAGCCGCGCTATTGCATGCGCCCAAGCGATCGTCGCATCATACCTGCGGCCCCCCGCGGATTAGTTAACTAGACACCAGGGGGGGTTATTGCTAGGATTTCAGGCTAATTCTACGTATCGTGGCTAAGCTGCGATACATAAAGGGGAAAACAACGAATGCAATTCGACCTGTTTACGCCCAAGGCGCCCCCGTTGTTCGGCCTCGACATCAGCTCGTCATCGGTCAAGATGCTCGAGATTGTCGACGCCGGCAAGGGCGGTTATCGGGTCGAGCGCTATGCGATCGAGCCCCTGGCGCGCGATGCAGTCGTTGACGGCAACATCAACAACCTCGAAGCCGTGACCGATGCCGTGCGCCGAGCGCACAAGCGTCTCGGCACACGCACGAAGCATGTCGCAATGGCTGTGCCGACCGGCGCGGTCATCTCGAAGAAGATCGTGGTGCCCGCGAGCTTGCGCGTCGAAGAGCTCGAGGTGCAGGTCGAGAGCGAGGCGAACCAGTACATCCCATTCGCGCTCGAGGAAGTGAACCTCGACTTCCAGGTCATCGGCCCGTCCGCCACAAATCCTGAAGAGCAGGAAGTGCTGATAGCCGCGACGCGCAAGGAAAAAGTCGAAGACCGCGTCGCGGTCGCCGACTCCGCGGGACTGAAGGCGCTCGTCATGGACGTCGAATCGTTCGCGCAGCAGACGGCGCTTTCGCTCGTCGTCCAGGCGCTGCCCAATGGCGGCAAGGATCAGAACATCGCAGTGGTCGACGTTGGCGCGAACGTCATGCAGGTGACCGTGCTGCGCAACGACCAGTCGATCTACACCCGTGAGCAGGCCTTCGGCGGAAACCAGCTTACGCAGGAGATCGTGACGCGCTACGGCATGAGCCCGGAAGAGGCCGAGAACGCCAAGCGCTCGGGCGGCTTACCGGACGATTTCGAAGCCGAGGTGCTCCGCCCGTTCATGGAAAACCTCTCGGGCGAGATCCAGCGCGCGCTGCAGTTCTTCTTCACCTCGACGCAATACCACACGGTCGAGCACATCCTCCTCGCCGGCGGCTCGGCCGTGATCCCGGGGCTGGACGAGGTGGTGAACACGCGTGCCCAGGTGCCGTGCAGCGTGGCGAACCCATTCGCGCAAATGCAGACCTCGCCGCGCGTGCAGCTGAAGCGCCTGATCGTCGATGCGCCGTCGCTCATCGTGGCGTGCGGCCTGGCAATGCGGAGATTCGACCCGCAATGAGCACCGCCCGCGTCAACCTACTTCCCCATCGCGCGGAGAAGCGCAAACGCGCGAAGACGCAGTTCGCCGTCGTGTGCGGCATGACCTTCGGCCTCGGCCTTGCGATCGTTCTGCTGATGCACCTGACCTTTGCCGAGCGCATCAGCGAGCAAGAGAGCCGCAATACGTTCCTGAAAAGCGAGATCGCCAAGCTCGACACCGAGATCGCCGAGATCGACAAGCTGAAGGACGAGATCCGTGCGCTGCTCGCGCGCAAGCAGGTGATCGAGACGCTGCAAGCCGATCGGGCACAGACGGTGCACCTGCTCGACGAGCTGGTGAAGCAAATGCCGGAGGGCGTGTACCTCAAATCGCTCACGCAGAAAGGCTCGCGCATTGCGCTCGTCGGCTATGCGCAATCCAACGCCCGCGTCTCGACCCTGATGCGCAACATCGAGACTTCGCGCTGGCTCGGCGCACCCGAGCTGATCGAAGTCAAGGCCGCCATGGTCGAGAAGAAGCGCGTCTCCGAGTTCAACCTCAATTTGTCGCTCAAGCGCGAAGCGGCGCCCACGGCGCCCGCGGCCAAGCCTGGCGCGGCACCGGCAACGAAGGGCTGAGCATGGCCGCCATCAACTTCAACGCGATTGTCGAGGAATTCAAGCGGACCAACTGGAAGGATCCGGGCACCTGGCATGCCGCGCCCAAGCTCGTCGCTGTGATCGCCATCCTGATCGCGGTTCCGGTGGGCGGATACTTTTTCGATACCGCGTCGCAGATCGAGGACCTCGACAACCTGAAGGCCGCCGAGTTGAAGCTCAAGGACTCGTATCTCGACAAGAAGAAGCAGGCGATCAACCTGGACCTGCACCGGCAGCAGCTGCGCGAGATCGACACGCAGTTCGGCGCGCTCTTGCGCCAGCTGCCCAACCGCTCGCAAATGGACGCGCTGCTCGTCGACATCAATCAGGCGGGCCTCGGCCGCGGGCTGCAGTTCGAGCTGTTCCGGCCGGCGCCCTCGGAGATCACTCGCGAGTTCTACGCCGAGCGGCCGATTTCGGTGAAAGTCACCGGCTCCTATCACGACATGGGCGCCTTCGCGAGCGACGTCGGCCAGCTGCCGCGCATCGTCACGCTGAACGACGTCACCATCACGAACGAAGGCAAAGGCACTCTGGCGATGGACGCGACGGCGCGTACCTTCCGCTATCTCGATGACGACGAGCTTTCCGCGCAGCGCAGGTCGTCCAAAGGCGCGAAGAAGTGAAGCGCGCCGTTATCCTCGCCGCCGTCGTAGCTTCGGGTTGCGCGCTCGGCCTTGCCGGCTGCGGCGGTGAAGAACACGGCGACCTGAAGCAGGAGCTCGCCGAGGCCACCAAGGACTTCCGCGGCCAGGTGCCGCCGCTGCCGCAGGTGAAGCCATACGAGCCGGTGCCGTATACGAGCGAGAGCCAGGTCGATCCGTTCCGTCCGGAACGCATCGAGGTGGCGCAGGCAGCGGTGAAGAGCAGCGGCGACAAGCAGAGCCTGATCGCGGCGCAGGAGAAGCGAGTGAAGGAACCGCTGGAGGCTTTTCCGCTCGAGTCGATCCAGATGCTCGGCACCATTACCCAAGACCAGGAGACCTTCGCGCTGGTGAAGGCGGGCCCCAATCTGTACCGCGTCAAGAAGGGCAACTACATGGGGCAGAACTTCGGCGTGATCACCTCGATCGACGACGGCGGTATCAAGCTGAAGGAGCTGGTGCAGGACGGCACGGGCGAGTGGGTGGAGCGCGCGAGCGCGCTCCAACTGGTGGAGGTGCAAAAATGAAAATGAAAATCCAAGGGCTCCTTTACGCGTTCACGCTGTGGCTGGCTGCCTGTGGGTTCGCCGCCGCGCAGTCGAACAGCATCGAGGGATTCGAAGTCACCCAGGCCGGCACCAAGACCGTGGTGAAGATCACCACCAAGGAGCCGCTGCGCACCGTGCCGCCGAACTTCGCCGTGGCGAATCCGGCTCGCATCGCATTCGACTTCCCTAACACGGCGAACGGCCTCGGCCGTTCCTCTCAGGACATCGGCCAGGGCGACCTGCGCAGCATGAACGTCGTGCAGGGCAGCGACCGCACGCGCCTCGTGCTCAACTTGCGCCGCTCGGTGCCGCATGAGGCCTCGATCGACGGCCGCACCATGCTCATCACGCTCACCGAGCCGCAGCAGGCGCTGGCCGCGCCGGGCGGCCAGGTCGCGAGCTTCGCCGAGGGCCGCAGCGACACCAAGCACGCGATCCGCGACGTCGACTTCCGGCGCGGGCGCGCCGGCGAAGGCCGCGTGGTCGTCGATCTGTCCGACAGCACGACCGGAATCGACATCCGCCAGCAGGGTCAGAACCTTATCGTCGAGTTCCTCAAGACCTCGCTGCCCGACAACCTGCGCCGGCGCCTCGACGTGGTCGATTTCGGCACGGCGGTCAACACCGTGACGACCTTCCAGCAGGGCGACAACGTGCGCATGGTGGTCGAGCCGAAGGGCGTGTGGGAGCACAACGCCTATCAGTCGGACACGCAGTTCGTGCTCGAGGTGAAGGCGGTGACGCAGGATCCTTCGCGCACTTCGCAGCGCGGCCGCTACACCGGCGAGAAGCTTTCGCTCAACTTCCAGAACGTGGAAGTGCGCGCCGTGCTGAACGTGATCGCGGACTTCACCGACCTCAACATCATCACGAGCGACACGGTGACGGGCAACATCACGCTGCGGCTGAAGGACGTGCCCTGGGACCAGGCGCTGGAGATCATCCTGCAGACACGCGGTCTCGACAGCCGCCGCAGCGGCAATGTGATCTGGATCGCGCCGCGCGACGAGCTCGCCACGCGCGAGAAGCTCGCGCTCGAGGCGCAGCAGCAGATATCGGACCTCGAGCAGACGCGCACCGAGACTTTCGCCATGAGCTACCAGAAGGCGGCGGACGTGCAGAAGCTGCTTTCTGACCCGACCCAGCGCATCCTGTCCAAGCGCGGCAGCGCCGTCGTCGACGCCCGCACGAACACGCTCTTCGTGCAGGACACGCCCAGCCGCCTGGAAGAGGTGCGCAAGCTCCTCGCCAAGATCGATGTCGCCGTACGCCAGGTGATGATCGAGGCGCGCATCGTCGAGGCGGACGAGACCTTCAGC
>JAFARH010000201.1 GCA_019245555.1 Betaproteobacteria bacterium | reverse complement strand
CAAGTCGCCCAGCACGCCGATGATATCGAAAAACGCGAAGATCGCGAGGAAGCCGAGCAGCACGATACCGGTCGCGCCGTAGATCTGCTGGGCGAGGTATTTCTCGAGCGTGCGCGGGCGAATGGCTATTTGCCGACCCTCAGCCGGATGAGCTGCATGCGCTGCGCAAAGAGGATCACGAGCAAAAGGAGCATGCCGCCGTGGACCATCCATACCCCCGTCGAGAAGTCGAGACGGCCCTGCGCGACGCGCGCCTGGCTGACCGACAGCAGGTTGGAATACACCATGAACGTGAGCAGCGCGAAAAGCAGGTTCGCCGAGCGCCCGGCCCGCGGGTTAACGAAGCTCATCGGGATGGCGAGAAGCACGAGGACGAGCGCCGACACCGGAATCCCCACGCGCCACAGCAGCTCGGCGAGGTTCTCTTTCGTCGGGCTCGCCATGAGGGCGAGAGTCGTCAAGTTTTTCTGGTTGCGCTCGGGCTCGATGTTCTCGCGGGTCTCGATGCGCGCCGCGTAGCGCTCGAACTCCGTCACGCGATATTGCTCGTCGCCCGGCGAGCCTTCGTAGCGCCGCCCCTGCTCGAGCACGATGAATCGGTCGCCATTCTGCGCTGTCTCCGTGCGGCCGCTGCGGCTCATGCTGACGCCGCCCTTGCCCTGCTGCGCCGAGGATAGAAAGACGTTCTGCACCTCGTTCGTCTGCCCCGAGACCGACTCGACGAAGAACACGCGCTCCTTGTTCGAGGTCTCGCCGAATACACCGGGCGTTACGCGTGAAACGTCGTCGCGCGATTCGAGCTTGGAGGCGTAGCGCGATCCCATCTGCGCCGCCCACGGCGAGATGAAGAGCGAGAGCGCCGCGATCACCGCGATCTGCGGCAGCGCGAAGAGCATGACGGGTCGGAGCCACGCAGTGAGCGGCAAGCCGCAGGTGAACCAGATCACCATCTCCGAATCGCGCCAGCCGCGCGTCAGCGTCAGCAGCACCGAGATGAACATGGTGAGCGAGAGCAGCACCGGGAGCGCACCGAGCGCGAAGAAGCCAAGGAAGGCGAGCACGGCATCGGTCGGAATCGACCCGCCGGCCGCCTTGCCGAGTAGACGAACCAGGTTGATCGTCACCGCGATGGAGAAGAGAGACATGAACACCGCGCCGGCGAGACCTGCGAATTCCCTGAGGAGCGCCCGGTGAAAGATCATGCGATACTTTCGCTATGGAATTTAGCATAAAGACGCTCTCGCCCGAGGCGGCGAAGACAGGCTGTGTCGTCCTCGGTGTCTACTCCGAAAAAGAACTCTCCGCCCCGGCTCAGCGCGTCGATCAGAAATCGAATGGCGCTCTGCGCGCGGCACTCCCCGACCTTTCGGGCAAGACGGGCTCGACGCTGCTCTTGCGTGGACTGGCGCACGTCGCCGCCGAGCGCGTGCTGCTCGTCGGCCTCGGCGCGAAAAAAGAATTCGGCGAAGCGGCGTATCGCGACGCGGTGCGCGCCGCGGCCAACGCGCTGCGCGAGCTCGGCGCGAGGGACGCCGCGCTCTTCCTCGTCGACCTGAAGGTCAGGAGCCGTTCGCTCAGCTGGAACCTGCGCCAGGCCGTGCTCGGCATTCGCGAAGCGTTCTACCGGTTCGACGAGCTCAAGCAGAAAAAGGGCCCCACGCCGAGCCTGGAGCGCATCACGCTGCCGCTGCCGCCAGCCGCGCAATTGAAGCAAGCGCTCGCCGAAGCCAGGGCGACAGCCGACGGCGCGGATCTCACGCGAACACTCGGCAACCTGCCCTCCAACATCTGCACGCCTACCTACCTCGCCGAACAGGCAAAGAAGCTCGCCCGCGACTACAAGCTCCAGGTCGAAGTGCTCGAGCGCAAGGACATGGAAAAGCTCGGCATGGGCTCATTCCTCGCCGTGACGAGCGCTTCGGCCGAGCCGCCGAAGCTGATCGTCCTGCGCTACAACGGCGCGGCGAAATCCAAGGCGCCCATTGCGCTCGTCGGCAAAGGCATCACCTTCGACACGGGCGGCATATCGCTCAAGCCGGCCGGCGAGATGGACGAGATGAAATTCGACATGTCGGGCGCGGGCAGCGTGCTCGGTGCCATCCGCGCGCTTGCCGGCATGAAGGCGCCGGTCAACGTCGTCGGCGTCATTCCCACCTGCGAAAACATGCCGGGCGGCCGCGCGGTGAAGCCGGGCGACATTGTCACCACGATGTCCGGCCAGACGGTCGAGATTCTGAACACCGATGCGGAAGGCCGCCTCATCCTTTGCGATGCGCTCACCTATGCCGAGCGCTACAAGCCGGAAGTCGTGATCGACATCGCCACGCTCACGGGCGCGTGTGTCATCGCCCTCGGCCATATCGCCACCGGCCTCTTCGCCAACGACCAGCGACTCGCCGATGAGGTGCGCGCCGCGGCCGATGATTCGTGGGACCGCGTGTGGCAGATGCCGCTCTGGGAGGATTACCAGGAGCAGCTGCGCTCGAACTTCGCGGACTTCGCCAATATCGGCGGGCGTCCCGGTGGCAGCATCACGGCCGCTTCCTTCCTCGCGCGCTTCACGCGCAAGCTTCGCTGGGCGCACCTCGATATCGCCGGCACCGCCTGGCGCAGCGGCCGCGAAAAAGGCTCGACCGGACGCCCCGTGCCGCTTCTCGTGCGCTTTGCCCTTCGGCACGCCGGTCGCAAGTGACGTCGATCGATTTCTACTTCAACGCCGCCGATCGCCTTCAAGTCGCCTGCCGCCTCGCTGCCAAAGCGCTCGCCGAGCGCAAGCGCGTACTGATTTACACGCCGGATGCCGAACTCGCCTCGAAGCTCGATCGCTTGATGTGGACGTGGCCTGCCACCGGTTTCGTGCCCCACTGCGCGTCGCATGATGCGCTCGCGTCCGAGACACCTGTCCTGATCGGCGGCGACGACGAAGCCGCCGACATTCCTATCCTCCTCAACCTTTCGGCCGACTGCCCGCCGCACTTCGCGAGCTTCGAGCGCCTGCTCGAGGTAGTCGGCGCCGAAGAAGCGGACCGCGAGCCCGCCCGGGCGCGCTTTCGCATGTACAAGAGCCGCGGCTACGCTATCGCGAGCCACGACCTCGCCCGCGACAATGGCTGAACCCGAACTCCGCGTTCCCGTCCTGACGGAGATCGTCTCCGACACGCGACCCACTCGGCCGGCAGTCGATGCCGCCGCGCTCGAGGCGCTCGCGCGCGAACTCGAGCGCGCGGTGCTGGCGCGCCTCGGACCCGAGGTCGACCGACTGGTCGAGGAGCGCCTCGGCCGCACGCTCAACAAGGTGATGGGCCTTGCGCTCGACACCGTGCGCGCCGAGCTCACCGTGAACGTGACGCAGCTCGTGCGCGAAGCGGTGGCGGCTTCCGTCGCGCACGCGCTAGCGCTGCCCGATACCAACAATCCGAAGTAGTGCTGGACAAGAGCTTCAATCCCGCTGACGTCGAGCAGCGCTGGTATCAGCGCTGGGAATCGGCCGGCTACTTCCGCCACCAGGACCACAAGCAACCCGCGTATTGCATCCAGCTGCCGCCGCCCAACGTCACCGGCACGCTGCACATGGGTCACGCGTTCCAGCAGACGCTGATGGACGCCCTCATCCGCTACCACCGCATGCGCGGAGACAACACCAACTGGGTCGTCGGCACTGATCACGCCGGCATCGCGACCGAGATCGTGGTCACCCGCCAGCTCGAGCTCGAGGGCAAGGCGAA
>JAFARH010000144.1 GCA_019245555.1 Betaproteobacteria bacterium | reverse complement strand
CTACTACCGCGGCGGACCGTACTGGCATCACCGCTACTGGCGCTAGGAGCAGCTCTTTACGGCGACGAGCTTCGCGGCTGGCGGCAGCTCGGTCTCAGTGGGCTTGGCGTATGCGTAGCTCGATAGTGCCCAGACGATCGAGAACGTGATGCCGAGCGCCATCGCCACTGCGCCTACGCGCTCCTGGGTCTCGATTGGCTTCATTGGCTCTCTCCTTGTAAAGGTCATTAACTAACCGGGAGCCATCGTAGGCCGGACCCCATAGGGCTGAGGCGATTTCTTCTCGCCTTCCTTGTGAGTTATATTCACAAGGCATGATCCGGCTACCACCCCTTACGACGCTGCGCGCCTTCGAGGCGGCGGCGCGCCTGGGCAGCTTCTCCCGCGCGGCGGAGGAGATCTCGGTTACGCACAGCGCGGTGAGCCACCAGGTGCGCGCGCTCGAGCGCGCGCTCGGCACCCCGCTCTTCCAGCGCAACGGCAAGCGCGTCTCGCTCACTGAAGCGGGGCGCCACCTCGCGGGGCGCGTCGGTGCGGCGCTGCGCGACATCGCCGATGCCGCCCAGGTCGTCCGCCGTCGCGATCGCGGCAAAGCGTTGACCATCAGCACACTGCCTTCTTTCGCCGCGCGCTGGCTCATGCCAAGGCTCGGGCGCTTCATGGAGCAGCATCCCGAGATCGACGTGAACCTGCACACGTCGGTCGCGCTCGTCGACCTCGAGCGCGACGAAGTCGATATCGCGATCCGCTTCGGCAAGGGCAACTGGCCCGGCCTCGAGGCGCTGAAGTTCATGGACGACGAGCTCTTCCCCGTGACGAGCCCGAGCTTCAATCGCGGTCGCATGCCGCGCCGGCCAGCCGAGCTCGCGAAATTCCGCCTGATGCGATCCGACGACGAGTTCTGGACGCCGTGGTTCCAGGCGGCCAGCGTGCAGATCGCCGAGCCGCAAAGCCCCGTCTTCAGCGACTCCGCCCTGCTCCTTCAAGCCGCAGTCGATGGGCGCGGCATCGCGCTCTCGCGGCGCAGCATCGCCGAGGACGACCTGCGCGCGAAAAGGCTGGTCCGCCTGTTCGACATCGCCGCGCCCGCGCAGGGCGCGAACTATCTTGTGTGGCCGAAGGACAAGCTGTCGGCAAATGCCGCGCTACTGCGCGATTGGCTACTAAAGGAGAGAGATCTGGCGGAGTGAGAGGGATTCGAACCCTCGATACCGGTTTAAGCCGGTATAACGCCTTAGCAGGGCGCCCCCTTCGGCCACTCGGGCATCACTCCGGAAGGAAGCGCATTCTACTTCAAGCGCATTGCGCTACTCTCGCGTCATGCGCACAGTACTGATCCTCCTAGTGGCATTCTCCGGCAGCGCCGTGGCGGCGCCGCAGCTCGACAAGATCAAGCTGCCGCCGGGATTTCACATTTCCATCTACGCCGAAGGCATGGAGCGCGCGCGTTCCATGACGCTGGGCGAGCGCGGCACCCTGTTCGTAGGCTCTACCGGCTCGAACGTCTATGCGATACCGGCTGGCGGCGGAAAGCCGGTCGTGATCGCGCGCGGGCTCGACGCGCCGCACGGCGTGGCGATGCGCGATGGCGCGCTGTATGTCGCCGAAGTCGGACGCCTGCAGCGCTTCGACAAGATCGAGGACAACCTCCAGTACCCGCCTAAGGCGGTGGTGGTGGCGGACGACCTGCCCAACGAGCGCCACCATGGCGCGAAGACGATCCGCTTCGCTCCCGACGGTCAGCTGTATATCAACATCGGCGCGCCCTGCAACGTGTGCGAGCCGCGCGGCGAGTTCAATACCATCAGCCGGCTGGATGTGTCGCGCGCGGGCGCGAAACGCGAGGTGTTCGCGAGAGGCGTGAGGAACAGCGTCGGCTTCGACTGGGATCCTGCTACCCGCGAGCTCTGGTTCACCGACAACGGGCGCGACCTCCTTGGCGACGACGTGCCGGGTGACAAGCTCAATCACGCGCCCAAGGCCGGCATGAACTTCGGCTTTCCGTATTGCCACCAGGGCGACGTTTCGGATCCTGAATTCGGCGCCAAGCACTCCTGCAAGGAGTTCACGCCGCCGGCGCAGAAGCTCGGCCCGCACGTCGCCTCGCTCGGCATGCGCTTCTATACCGGCACCAAGTTTCCTGCGGAATATCGCGGCGCGATCTTCATTGCCGAGCACGGGTCGTGGAACCGCTCGAGCAAGATCGGCTACCGCGTGACGGTGGTGAAGCTGAAGGACGGAAGAGCGGCGAGCTACGAGCCGTTCGCGCAGGGCTGGCTGCAGGGCGAGGAAGCCTGGGGCCGCCCGGTCGACGTGATCGTCGCACCCGACGGCGCGCTCCTCGTCTCCGACGATCGGGCCGGCGTGGTGTATCGGATCGACTACACGGGCAAGTAGATTGCAGCAGCGGCAGCCATGGCTGCCGGGACGAAGAAGGTCGTCTACGCCGCGCTCGCGGGAAATCTCGCGATCGCGGTGACCAAGTTCCTCGCTGCGGCCATCACCGGCAGCTCGGCGATGCTCTCCGAGGGCGTGCACTCGGTCGTCGACACCGGCAACCAGGCGCTGCTGCTCTACGGCATGCGCCGCGCGAAAGTGCCGGCCGACGAACGCTTTCCCTTCGGGCGCGGCAAGGAAATCTATTTCTGGAGCTTCGTCGTCGCGCTCCTCGTTTTCGCGCTGGGCGCCGGCGTCTCGTTCTACCAGGGCGTGCATCACCTGCTCTATCCGGTCGAGGTCGAGCATCCAATCGTCAATTACCTGGTTCTCGCGTTTGCCGCGATCTTCGAAGCGGGCACGTGGCTCGTCGCCTTCAAGGCGTTCCGCGCCAAGGCAGGCTCGCGCAGCACGGTCGAGGCGGTGCGGCGCGGCAAGGACCCGACCGACTTTGCGGTACTGCTAGAGGACAGCGCGGCGCTCGCCGGCATCGGCGTTGCCTTCGTCGGCGTTCTCTTGGGCCAGCTCACGGGCGACTCGCGCTTCGACGGCGCGGCCTCGATGATCATCGGGCTCATTCTTGCCGCCACCGCCATCTGGCTCGCGCGCGAGACCAAGGGATTACTGATCGGCGAGAGCGCCAACCGCGAAGTCGTGGCCGAGATCAAGCGTCTCGTCGGGAGCTACCGCGAGGTCGAGCGCGTGAACGAGGTGCTGACCATGCACGTCGGGCCCGAGTACATCCTCGCCAACATCAGCATCGACATCGCCTGCGACGTGCCGCGCAGCCGCGCCCACGCCATCATGGACGAGCTCGACGTCCGCATAAAAAGGGCTGATGCGCGCGTAAAGCGCGTGTTCATCGAGTCGCAGAACGTCTGCTGAGCGGAATAGGCCGCGCCGCGGTATGTTTGCCGGGCATGCGTAAGCTCCTGCCCCTCCTCATCCTTCTTGCCGCCGGCTGCGCGTCCATGAGCGAGAGCGAATGCCGCGGCGCAAACTGGGCATCGCTCGGCGAGCGCGACGGCATCACCGGCAACCGGCCGCGCATCGACCAGTACGCCTACCAGTGCGGCCAGTCCCGCGTCGCCGCGTCCGAGAGGGACTACATGGAGGGCTGGTGGGTCGGTAACGCCGAATTCGTGCGCCGGGCGGACAGCTCAGAGGGTCCCGACTAGCACTTTGGTCCAATTCCCCGGGCAGGCCTACCCTGCTTGAATCGTCGAGTGCAGTCGCGACGCCAGCAGGCTTCCCGAGGGACCAACTGGGAGGTTATTTCACCCGGGCTTTTTCAGTTACGGCTGGCGCCTGTGGCGTCGCGTTCTTCAGTTCTTCCTGGCCGTGGGCCGCGGCACCGGCCGCATGCGGAGGCGCTCTTCCATCGAGAGCCCCGTGTCGTCGAGGACTCGCTTGCCTTGCGTGACGACGACTCGCGGCCCTGGCACGGGCCGGTCGAACCGGTACCAGCCCGGCGGCACGTTCGAGACCTTCTTCGATGCGCCTTCGCGCCAGGTGTACATCTGCGCCTGCGTCGGCAGGGAAAGCAAGAGCAGCGCGAGGAAGGAAAACAGGGGGAGCTTCATTTCCAGCATATTGCGCAAAGCGCGCCGCTTCCCAGCCGCGGATTGTTCTGGCGCGCACGATCACCGGGAATAAAGGTGGCGCATGGCTAACGCGATGCGACTCGTCGTCGGGCGCGCCGGCGATCAGGGCCGTATTCGCCTCGCGCTCGCACGCAGCGCGCATTTCGGCAGCCTCGCGCCGGAGGTCCTCGACCGGGTGGCTGCGATGTGCCGGATGCGCCATGTGCGCCATGGGGAACGTCTCGGCTCGGCGGACGGACGCGACGACCATTTGTGGATCGTCGTTAGCGGCGCCGTACGCATCAGCACGCGACCGAAGGAAGGTAGCCGCGAGGTGGTCCACGCGGTGATCGGCAATGGCAGCTTCTTTGGGCTGGCCAATGCCGTGCACCACGGCCCGTACACCTTCGAGGCACGTGCCTTTGGCGCGACCGACCTAGCGGTGGTCGATGCCGCGCGAGTGCAGTCAGGGCTCGAACAATTTCCACGCCTGTGGCGCGGAGTGAGCGGTCTGCTCGCGCGGCGGCTCAAGGTGGCGCTCGACATCATCGCGGACAACCGCGCGCTGCCGCTTCACGAGAGACTCGTCCGCCGGCTCCTCAGCGTGGCCACGAGCACGGAGCTCCTGGAGGGCGCGCAGCCGACGGTCCAGATGACGCAGGGTGATCTCGCGCGCATGCTCGATGCTGGGCGCTCCAAAATCAACCTGGCGCTGAAGCAGATGGAAACGCAGGGACTCCTGCGCACCGGCTACCGGACGATCACGCTCCTCGATATGGCGAAGCTGCGCACCATCGCCGGCCGCGAGGTCGAACCCCTCTAGACTAGACCTGGTCTAGCTCGAACGCCTTGTGCAGCACGCGCACGGCGAGCTCGGTGTACTTCTCCTCGATCACCACGGTGATCTTGATCTCCGAGGTCGAGATCATCTGGATGTTGATGCCTTCTTCCGACAGCGTGCGGAACATCTGCGCGGCGATGCCGGCGTGTGAGCGCATGCCCATGCCCACGATCGAGACTTTCGCGATCTTGTCGTCACCGGTGATGTCACGGCACTTGATGTGCGACTGCACCTGCCCCTTCAGGATCTTCACCGCCTTCGCGTAGTCGTTGCGATGCACGGTGAAGGTCATGTCGGTCATGCCGTCGTGGCCGACGTTCTGCACGATGACGTCGACGTCGATGTTGGCATCCGCTATCGGCCCGAGGATGGCGTAGGCGATGCCGGGACGGTCGGGCACGTCGTGCACCGTGATCTTCGCCTCGTCGCGGTTGAAGGCGACGCCGGAAATGACTGCCTTTTCCATGGCCATATGAGGATCTTCCTCGAAAGTGATCAGCGTGCCGGCCTTCGCCTCCTCGGCGACCGGCATCATGGGATCGGTCAGGCTCGATAGCACGCGCGTCGGCACCTTGTACTTGCCGGCGAACTCCACCGAGCGGATCTGCAGCACTTTGGAGCCCGCGCCCGCCATCTCGAGCATTTCCTCGAACGTGACGGTACGCAGGCGCTTCGCGTCGGGAACGATGCGTGGGTCGGTGGTATAGACACCGTCCACGTCGGTGAAGATGTGGCACTCATCGGCCTTTAACGCCGCCGCCAGCGCCACGGCGGACGTGTCCGAGCCACCGCGCCCGAGCGTGGTGATGTTGCCTTTGGCGTCCACGCCCTGGAAGCCGGCAACGATCACGACCGTGCCGGCTTTGAGATCGCCGCGGATCGCCTTGTCGTCGATCGACGTGATGCGCGCCTTGGTGAACGCCGAGTCGGTCAGGATCTTCACCTGCCAGCCGCTGTAGCTCCTGGCCCTGACTCCGAGCTCAAGGAGCGCCATCGACAGCAGCGCGATGGTCACCTGCTCTCCGGTCGAGGCGACAACGTCGAGCTCGCGCGGATCGGGCTGCGCCTGGATTTCCTTGGCAAGCGCGATCAGCCGGTTGGTCTCGCCCGCCATCGCCGAGGGCACGACGACGATGTCGTGCCCGGCGGCGCGCCACTTGGCGACTCGGCGCGCTACGTTCTTGATGCGCTCGACCGAGCCGACCGACGTACCGCCGAATTTCTGAACGATGAGGGACACGGCTTGATTCTATCTATAGGGCTCGTGCAACCGGACCGCATCCCGCTTGCCGCGCAGACGTGTGTTCAGCATCTCGACCAGCACCGAGAACGCCATCGCAAAGTAGATGTAGCCGCGCGGCACGTGGTGGTCGAAGCCGTCGGCGATCAGCACGAGCCCGATCATGAAGAGGAAGGCGAGCGCGAGCATCTTGATCGTGGGGCGGCCGGAGATGAAGCGGCCGATGGCGCCCGCGAAGGCCATCATGAGGAGCACCGAGACGATGACCGCGGCGATCATGACCTCGAGCTCACTCACCATGCCGACCGCGGTGACGATCGAATCGAGCGAGAAGACCAGGTCGATGATGACGATCTGGCCGATGACCGCGGCGAAGGTTGCGCGCACCGCCGTCGATGCTGCGCCCTCTTCACCCTCGAGCAGCTGGTGGATCTCGACCGTGCTCTTGTAGATGAGGAAGAGCCCGCCTGCAATGAGGATCAGGTCGCGGCCGGAAATCTCGTGATCGAGGAGCGCGAAGAGCGGCGCCGTCAGGCCGACGAGCCACGACAGCACCGCGAGCAGCGCGATGCGCATGAACATCGCAAGGCAAAGACCCACGCGGCGCGCCAGCTCGCGCCGCCCGGGCTGCAGCTTGTCGACCAGGATCGAGATGAAGATCACGTTGTCGATGCCGAGCACGAGCTCGAGCGCCGTCAGGGTGACGAACGCAAGCCATACCTGGGGATCGGTCAGCATTTCCACACCAACGATGAGTCCGCGCGAAGGCGCGGATTCTACAAGATGCGGTTAAACCACAAGAGCGAGAGCGCTGCGGCGAGAAAGGCAAGCGCGGCGCCGATGCCGGTGAAGAGCGCGGTGATCTCGGTCTGCTTGCGCTCCATCACCAGCTTCGAGTTCAGTCCCTCGTAGATCTTCTTCAGATCCGGCGCGCTGCCGGCGAAGAAATATTCGGCGCGCGTCATGTCGGCGATCACCTTGAGCGCGTCCTCGTCCAGCCGCACGCGGATCGACCAGCCTTCGCCCGTCAGGATCTGGCCATCCGGCGTGCCAACGCCGACGGTAAAGACGCGCACGCCGCGCGCCGCAGCGAGGCGCGCCGCATCGACCGGATCCGGGCCGGTCGTCGTCTGCCCATCCGTCAGCAGGATGACGACCGCCGACTTGTACGAACCGGGCGGCACGGGTTTCGGCTCCGGCTTCTCGGCGGCTCCAATCGGCCGCGAGCTGCCGCCGGCGGCTGCGCTGCCCGCATTTGCACCCAGGGCGGCGCGCAGCTGCTGGCTCCTCGCGTCGAAATCCTGATCGGGAAAAAGCGCCTTCAACGAAACGAGAATGCCGCTGCCGATCGCCGTGGCGTTCTGCAGCTGGAGCTGGTCGATTGCGTTGAGCACCTCGTCACGATTGCGGGTCGGCGGCTGGATGAGCGCCGCGCTGCCGGCAAAGCTGACGACGCCGATCCGCGTGCTCGAAGGCGTGGCGTTGATGAATGTACGGGCGGCCGCCTGGGCAGCGGCGAGGCGCGTCGGCTTCACGTCATCCGCCCGCATGCTGCCGGAGACGTCGATGGCGAGGATCACCGTCTCGTGCTGCGAGGGCAGCGTCACCACCGCGGCCGGGCGCGCCAGCGCCAGCAGCAAGGCGACGAACGCGGCGAGCATCAGGAGCGGCGGCACATGCCGCCTGAAGCCGGCGCGCTTGCCGAGCGCCTCCCTGAGGAGCGCGAAGTTCGAGTAGGCGAGCGCCGCCTTCTTGCGCTGCCGCAGGATCAGGACATAGATCGCGACGATGAGCGGCACGGTCGCAAGGCCGAGCAGGCCCTCGGGAAAGAGGAAGGTCATTTCACCGGTATTTCAAAAGGGCGGCAGTCCGGCCGCGGCGGCCGCCGTCTCGATCGGCACGGCAAAGCCGATGCCGGAGAAGCTGCCGCCCTTCTCCGCGGTGCTGAGGATCGCGGTGACGATACCCACTACTTCGCCGGCCGCGTTGACCAGCGGTCCGCCGGAGCTGCCGGGGTTGGCGGCGGCATCGAACTGGATCAGATTCGAGAGGTTGCGCTCACCGTCGGGCGAGCGGTATTCGCGCCGGAGCCCCGAGATGATGCCGTGCGAGACCGAGGGTCCGATGCCGAACGGAAAGCCGATGGCGGTGACATGCTCGCCTTCGACTAGATGCTTGGCCGAGCGCAGCGTCGCCGCGCGCAGGTCATCGGGGATCTTGTTCGCCTGCAGTATGGCGAGGTCATTCTCGGGCTGCTGGCTCAGTATGGCCGCGTCTGCGACGAGCCCATCCTCGAACTCCACGCGCACGCGCGCCGCGCCGGCGACGACGTGCAGGCTCGTCAGGATCACGCCGCGATCGATGATCACGACGCCGCTTCCCGTCGCGCTGGGCGTGGCGATGGCACCTCCGTATTCGTCGAGCTCGAGCGGGTCGCCCGCGCTGCTCAGGGCGCGCACACGCACGATCGAGCTGCGCACCGCCTGGTACGCCTTCACTGCCGGTGAAGGCACGGGCTTCGTCTCGAGCGTGCGCGCGACCGCCTGGTCTATGTCATCCTGCGTGATCTCGTGCGGCGCCGGGGTGAATGCGCCATGCAATGCCACCAGTACGGCCGCGAGCAGCGCGCCGGCAACGAACAGGAGCGGCTTTTCGTGACGCTTGTAGCGATCGCGCCACCCGCGTCGCGCGGATTCGACCACCACCTTGGTCTCCACTGCAGGTAGTGGCGGCGGTGTCTTTACCTTCGCCGCGCTGTAAAAGCCCTTCTTCATGCGCATAGTCTCCGCCGTGCATGCCAGCGCCATTGCAGGCGCGAGGCGCGCGAACCATGAGCCAACTGGTAGCAAGCGCCGCTCCTTGCGTAACAGCAAGGCTTAAGGGTAGTCGGCTACGCGCGGCGCGTTATCGGGAAGCGGGATGAATTCAGTCTCGCCAGGGATCGCGGCGAATTTGTTGGCACGCCAATCTTCAGCGGCTTGCGCGAGACGCTTCTTGCTGCTCGAGACGAAGTTCCACCACAGGTGGCGGGCGCCGTCGAGCGGCTCGCCGCCGAGGAAAAGCACGCGTGCATGCGCTCGCGCCGTGACGTCTGCATCGGCGAGCGCGCGAAATACCAGGAGCTGTCCGGCGGTAAACGATTTGCCGTCGTGCTC
>JAFARH010000454.1 GCA_019245555.1 Betaproteobacteria bacterium | reverse complement strand
GCGCGGGACTCACGTTCGTAGATCACCTCACGCACAACGTGCATCGCGGCCGCATGGCGGAATGGGCAGAGTTCTACGAGCGCCTTTTCAATTTCCGCGAGATCCGCTACTTCGACATCGAGGGCAAGCTCACCGGGCTCAAGTCGAAGGCGATGACGAGCCCCTGCGGTCGCATTCGCATCCCGATCAACGAATCCTCCGATGATCGCTCCCAGATCCAGGAATATCTCGACGCGTACCACGGCGAAGGCATCCAGCACATCGCGCTGCACACATCGGACATCTACAAGGCGGTCGATACTCTGAGAGCGAACGGCGTCGAGCTGCTCGACTCGCCGGATACGTACTACGAGCTCGTCGACAAGCGCCTGCCGGGACACGGCGAGCCGCTGGACGAGCTGCGCAAGCGCAAGATCCTCATCGATGGCAATCCCGCGGGCGGATTCCTTCTGCAGATCTTCACCAAGACGATGATCGGCCCGATCTTCTTCGAGATCATCCAGCGCAAAGGCGACGAAGGATTCGGCGAAGGCAACTTCCGCGCGCTCTTTGAATCGATGGAGCTCGACCAGGTGCGTCGCGGCGTCCTCAAACCCGCGGCATGAAGGCATCCGAGCTGCGCGGTGACTACTCCCGCGCGGGATCCGACTATGTAGTCGAGCAGGACTGGCCAGGCTACTCGCCGGAAGAGCATGCCCTGTACCGCAAACTCTTCGAGCGCCAGTCGAAATTGGTGCCGCGCTATGCATGCCCCGAATGGATCGAGGCTATTGCGGGACTCGAATCGGCGGCGCGCGAGATCCCACGCTTCGACCGGATATCCAAAAAGCTCAGGGTGGCGACCGGCTGGCAAATCGTCGCCGTGCCCGGACTGATTCCGGACGATGCGTTCTTCACACATCTCGCCAATCGCCGTTTTCCGGTCACGGTGTGGCTGCGACGGCCGGAAGAATTCGATTACATCGTCGAGCCGGACGTCTTCCACGACTTCTTCGGCCACGTGCCGCTCCTCTTTGATCGGGTCTATGCAGATCACCTTTATGAGTACGGCAAGGGCGGCCTTAAGGCGATGCGCCTGGACGCGGTGAGGATGCTTGCACGCCTGTACTGGTTCACGATCGAATTCGGCCTGATGAAAACACCCGCTGGCGTGCGCGCGTATGGCGCCGGACTCATCTCCTCCGGCGGAGAGCTCGCCTACTGCGTGGACGATCCGAAGCCGCAACGCCTGCCGTTCGATCTCGAGCGCATCATGCGCACCGAGTACCAGATCGATCGCTACCAGGAGCGCTATTTCGTGATCGACTCGTTCGAACAGCTGATGCGAGAAACTGCGCCCGATTTCACCCCCATCTACGCGCACCTGCGCAACCTGCCTCTATGGACATGACGCTCAATGCGAAAGTGAAGCGTGCCGCGAAGACGCGTGGCGCGTTGCGCTATCAGAGCGGCTTCGGCAACTCCTTCTCGAGCGAAGCGGTCAAAGGCGCGCTGCCCGTCGGCCGCAACTCGCCGCAGCGGCCGCCGAAGGGTCTCTATGCCGAAGTTCTCTCCGGCACGGCGTTCACTGCGCCGCGCTCCGAGAACCTGAGCTGCTGGCTCTACAAGCTGCGTCCTTCGGCGATGCATGGTCCTTATCGGCGTATGGCGCAGGGCCTCGTGCGCTCCGGTCCGTTCGATGAAGTAGAGACGCCGCCGAACCGGCTGCGCTGGGATCCGTTCCCCCTGCCGACGAAGCCAACGGATTTCGTCGATGGCCTGGCGACGCTCGCCGGCTCGGGCAATGCCGCAGCGCAGACCGGCGTCGCCGTCCACATCTTTCGCGCCAATCGCTCGATGGATCGCCGCTACTTCTACTGCGCCGACGGCGAATTGATGCTCGTCCCGCAGCAAGGAAGCCTTCTCCTCTTCACGGAGCTCGGCCGGCTGCAGCTTTCACCCGGCGAGATCGGCGTCGTGCCGCGCGGCATGAAATTCAAGGTCGGGCTGCTCGAAAAGCAGGCGCGCGGCTACGTGTGCGAGAACTACGGTGCGCCGTTTCGGCTGCCGGAGCTCGGACCGATAGGCTCGCAAGGTCTTGCCCAGACGCGCGACTTCATGGCGCCGGTCGCCGCATTCGAAGAATCCGGCAAGTGCGAGGTCGTCGCGAAGTTCATGGGCGGATTGTGGGCGAGCGCCTTCGAGCATTCGCCGCTCGACGTCGTGGCGTGGCATGGGAGATACGTGCCCTATAAGTACGAGCTCTCGCGTTTCATGGCGATTGGCACGGTGAGCTTCGACCATCCAGACCCGTCGATCTTCACCGTCCTCACTTCACCCTCGGGCCAGGCTGGCGTTGCCAATTGCGACTTCGTCGTCTTCCCCGCTCGGTGGATGGTTGCGGAAAATACCTTCCGCCCGCCCTGGTTCCATCGCAACGTGATGAGCGAGCTGATGGGCCTCGTCCACGGCCAGTACGACGCCAAGGCGAGCGGATTCCTCCCCGGCGGCGTGTCGATCCATAACTGCATGTCGGCGCACGGGCCGGACCTTGACACTCACCAGCGTGCGAGCGCCGCCAAGCTTGAGCCGCACAAGCTCGAAGGCGGCCTCGCCTTCATGTGGGAGTCGCGCTACGTGTTCCGGCCGACGCGCTTCTCGATGAGCGCGCGCGAGCTGCAGAAGGACTACGACGGCGTCTGGTCCGGCTTCAAGCGCGCGCGCCAATGATGCTTGACGAGACGCACGACCCGGCGCTCGAGAGCTGGGTCGAGCTGGCGCAGGCGCCGGATTGCGAGTTTCCAATCCAGAACCTGCCGCTCGGCATCTTCAAGCGCAGAGGACATAAAGAGCCGGCGCGCGGCGGCGTGGCGATCGGCGACCAGATCCTGGATCTCGTCGCACTCGACATCCGGACCGGCCCAACACTCAACGGACTTGCGGCGATGGGGCGGTCCGCCGCGCGCAAGATGCGACGCGAACTTTCGCGTGCGTTGTCGGTCAAGTCCAAGCAGAAGAAGCGGCTGCAGAAACACCTCGTGCCCATGAAGCAGGGCGAGCTCTTCCTGCCGGTGGCGATCGGGGACTACAGCGATTTCTTCACTGGGATCCACCATGCGACGAACATGGGCCGGCTATTTCGGCCCGACAACCCGCTGCTGCCGAACTACAAGTGGGTGCCGATCGGCTATCACGGCCGCGGCTCGTCGATCGTCGTCTCCGGCACCGCGGTGCGTCGACCAAAAGGTCAATTGAAAGCGCCCGATGCGGCCGCGCCAAGCTTCGCTGCCAGCAGACGTCTCGACTATGAGGTGGAACTAGGTTTCATTGCCGGCGCCGGCAATCGTCTCGGGCAACCGATCGCACTTCGCGACGCGCTCGACCATGTGTTCGGCGTGGTGCTGCTCAATGACTGGTCGGCTCGCGATATCCAGGCGTGGGAGTACCAGCCGCTGGGGCCGTTCCTCGGCAAGAGCTTTGCGACCACCATTTCCCCCTGGGTCGTGACGATGGACGCATTGGAACCGTACCGTTGCCCTGCCTTCGCCCGATCGAGCGAGGATCCGCAGCCATTGCCGTACCTGCTGGACGAGGCCGACCAGCGCGACGGCGGCCTTGCCATCGAGATGGAGATGCACCTGCGCACGCCGAAGATGAAGACACCGCAGCGTCTCTCGCGCGGCAACTTCCGTGATTCATACTGGACCGTGGCACAGATGGTCGCCCACCAGACGTCCAACGGCTGCAACCTGCAGCCCGGGGATCTGCTTGGCTCGGGAACAATCTCCGGGCCAGCACCGGATTCGTTCGGCTCGATGATGGAACTCACGCTAGCGGGCAAGAATCCGCTGCAGCTCGCTAGCGGCGAGACGCGCTCATTCCTCGAGGACGGCGACGAAGTGATTCAGCGTGGCCGTTGCGCGCGCGAAGGCTACGCCACCATCGGCTTTGGTGAGGCGAGTGGTCGTATCATGCCGGCCGCATCGAAATGAACCAGCGCCTGTACTACGCCGCTCCGGCGATCATCATCGCCTTGCTCCTCGGGTACGGCTATTACCTGCAATACGTCCAGGGATTGGAACCCTGCCCGCTGTGCATGGTGCAGCGCCTCTTTTTCTATCTGTTGATCGCCACGTTCGTCGTCGGAGCGTTGCACTCGCCGCGGCGAGTCGGTGCCTGGATCTATACGGGGTTCGGCGTGCTTTTCGCCGCCGGTGGTGCAGCGACGGCCGGACGCCAGGTCTGGCTGCAGCATCTACCGGCGGACAAGGTGCCGCAGTGCGGGCCCGACCTTTTTTTCATGCTGGAGAACATGCCGCTCTCGCGCACGCTGCAGAAGCTCGTCCAGGGCAGCGGCGAATGCGCAAAGGTGGACTGGACTTTCCTCGGCCTCTCGATCGCCGAGTGGTCGCTTCTCTGGTTTATCGCGCTTGCCGTCTACGCGCTGTGGCTCGCTGCGCGGCGCTCACGGCTTTCCTGAGGACTTCACCAAGCAGGATCAGGACCGGTCCGCCGGAGAGCTGAGCCGCAAGCCGCGGCAGCTCGATGAGCTTGCCGTGCGCAACTGCAGCGCCAAGCGAAGCATTCTCGATCACTGCAACGGGCGTTGCCGCCGGCTTTCCCGCGTTGATCAGCGCCTGCGAAATGGCGAGCGCCTCTCCGGCCCCCATGTAGATCGCCGCAGTGTCAGCGGCCAAAACAGTCTGGACCCAAGTGCTATCAGCCTCGCCTTCGCCAACGCGCGGGGTCACCAACGCGACGCTACGTGCCACGCCACGCTGCGTGAGGGACACCTGGAGATCGGCGCTCGCCGCAAATGCAGCAGTCACGCCCGGGACGATCTCGACGGCGATGCCTTGGGCGCGCAGGTAGTCGAGCTCCTCCTGCGCGCGGCCGAAGAGAAGCGGATCGCCGCCCTTTAGACGCACCACGATCGAATGCTGTCGCGCGGAATCCGCGAGGCGCTTATTGATGAATTGCTGCGCGGTGGAGTGCCGGCCGCTGCGCTTGCCGACGGCGATCTTCTCGGCACGCGGCGCTAATGAAAGGATCGCCTGCGAGACCAGCGCGTCGTAGAACACAATGTCGGCCTCGGCGAGGAGCCGTGCCGCGCGCACGGTTAGAAGGTCCGCGGCGCCAGGCCCGGCGCCCACCAGGTAAACCGTACCGCTCACTGGATCATGCCTGCTGCAACCGTCCGATTGGTGGCTTCATCGATAAGGATAAACGATCCCGTGGCGCGTACCGCGTCGTATGGGTCCACGAAAAGCGGCGCCTGCAGGCTGAGCGTCACCCGCACGATATCGTTCATGCCCACCGCACTTTCGGCGGGCCGCTCTTCCAGGGTATGGACGTCGCGTCGGCTAAGGACGTCCTTGATCCTGCCGAGCGTGCGGCGCCCCGCTTGTTGCACCAAGTAACGCCCGGTCGGCCGCATCGGCTCGGTATCGAACCAAACGAGCGTCGCCTCCGGCTGCCGAGCTTCCTGCGGCGCCGAGCGCGCGTCGACCAGGAGGTCGCCGCGAGCAATGTCGAGATCGTTCGCCAGCGTGAT
>JAFARH010000402.1 GCA_019245555.1 Betaproteobacteria bacterium | reverse complement strand
CCACCGCACCGGCCCCTAGGACCGTCTACTTCTTGGGCTTGGCGCACAGTTTCTGCGCCTCGCGTTCCTTCCTCTTTGCCGTGGCCACCGTCTGCCACTGCATATTGGCGATGCGGTCGACCCCGCCCGCGCAGAGCGGCTTGCTATAGCCGACCACCCAGCCGGTGCAGATCTCGGTGTGCTTGCCGGTCATCGGGCAGGCGTACTTCTGGACGAAGAGCTCGCGCTGCCGGGTGTCGTATTGCGGCTCGTCGTCGATCGGCCGCGAGGTCTGCACGAGTCCCCAGGCGACAAGCGACGCGCCCACGACGCCGAGGAGAACTGCCGCGACGGTCTGCGTCACGCCCATCCCCGTGCTGCTCGCTGTCGTCGTGGTCATTGGCCGATCCAACTGTCTCGAAGACTATACGCCGGGAACGCCGATTGCAGCGGTCAATGCGTGCTGAGCGGCCATCTCCAATGGATGTTGGGATCTGCGGGCCTGATCGCCTGGCTCCTGGTGGTGCTCGCCATAGTCGGCGTCATGCAGCTGATGCGCTTCCTCGCCGTCCACGACGGCCTCGGGCTCGGCTTTCGGCAACTCGCGCTCATCGTCGCCGCGAGCGTCGTAGTGCTTTTGCTCGCCGGCGGCGGCGGATTGCTGCTGATGCGCGCGGCGTGAGCCCCGACCGAAATCCTAGTTGATTACCCGATCCGCGCGAGGAAGAACAGCACCCGGCACGGTAAGGCCGATTGCCTTGGCAGTCTTCAGGTTGATCACCAGTTCGAACTCGTTTGCTTCTTCCACGGGCAGGTCGGCGGGCTTTGCGCCCTTGAGGATCTTCGCGACGTAGACCGCTGCTCGGCGGCCACTCTCAAAGTGATTGGCGCCGTAGGACATGAGTGCCCCCGTATTCGCCCAATCGCCTTGCCAGCCAATGAGCGGCGTGCGTTGCTTCATGGCTGCCTGGACGATGCGTTGCCGCTGAGCGAATAGGAATGAGCTGGGACTGAGAATCACCGCTTGATCCCGATGCGGATCCAGTTTGGCAAACACACCTTCAATCGCTGCCGGATCCTCGATCTTTATCGAACGCATCTTCAGCCCCAGGCGCCGGGCGGCGGACTGGGCTTCGTTGACATACACGGTGGTGACGACATCCGCGGGTCCATCAAGGAGAACGATCGACTTGGCAGCTGGCACCACTTGCGTGAAGACCTCGAGTCTCTTGCCGACGAGAGCAGCCTGCACCGTCGCGACGCCCGTTACATTGCCCCCGGGCCGCGCCAAACTCGTGACCAAGCCCTGGCCAACTGCATCCGAAACGATGGTGAATACGATAGGAATGGTGCTTGTTGCCTTTTTTGCCGTCAGTGCGGCAATCTGCGTCACAGTGATGATGACGTCTGGTTTTTGCGCGATGAGTTCGGCGACCAAGTCGGGTAGGCGGTCGGGATAACCGTCCGCGAACCGCCAGTCGATGGCGACGTTCTTGCCTTCGACGAAGCCGAGGCTCGGCAACGTCTGCCGAAAGCCTTCGTAGGATGGATCGCGGCTCGTTCCAGATAGAAACGCAATCCTGTACACCTTCGCGGATTGCGCTCGGACAGCGAACGACAGGGCTGGCAATAGACCACCGAACAGCGCGACGACAATGTGTCGCCGCCTCATCGGCCTTCCGTTTGGTGTTGCGGAATAGGCTCCAACCGCCATCCTCAAGGTCAATTGGTTCCGAACTATACGCAGCGCGACTGACCCGTCGCTGTCAGCGAATAATTACGGACAACGTCCGGAATTATTTCCGTAAGGGGACGGCGCCTTTCTCGCAGGCGCGCCAGAAGTTGCCCCAGTGCCGGGTGTATTCGTCGATGCACCAGAGCATCATCTGCTGGAGCTCCGAGGTCCTGCAGTTGTCGAGCACGACCTTGAAGGCAGTCTCGCTGTGGTCCTCGTCGCCTTCGATGTGCACGATCCAGGATTCCTGGTCGACGTCCTTCACGCCGTAGTGCTCGCGAAGACCATCGCTGATGAGACGGCACATCTCCGGCGCGTGCGACTCGCTCGCTATCCCGGAGTTGCCAAGCGCGATGACCACCGGCATCTCGCGCGCCACCTTGAAGCGGTAGTCGACCATGTCCTTCAGCCACTTCGGACGGTCGAAGGCCTCGACCTCCTCTTCCGTCCAGCCCGTGAAGCGCGTGGCGAAGTCCATCGCGAGCGCGTCGTGCCCCTTGCTCCCGCAGCGGAGCTCCGTGTCCTCGTCGATCAGCGTGTCCATTATGCGGCGGCGAATCTTCCTGTCCTCGCAGCGCGAGTGGATGGTCGAGAGCACCTGCGGCGTCACCTTGGTGAAGTGATAGAACGCCACGCCGAGGAAGCCGACCTGCTCGCGCGTGGCGGTGCCGTTGCGCACGCTCTTCAGGAACGGATAGTCCGCATGCCGCTTGCCATCGAGGCGCGACACCATGGCCTTGAGGAACGCGTCGCGCGACATCGCTTCAGGTTGAACTTGCGTGAGTGCCATTGGGCCTCTCTCCTTTGAGCTTGTTGAGCTCCGACTCGATCGTTTCCACCAGTGATGGCACATCGCCAAGCGCGATGGCCGTAAACCAGGAATTACTCGGCGCGAGGCGAGCGTTCGGCCCCTTATTGCAGAGGCCCAGGCACTTGATGGTCTGGAAGTCGATCTCGATCCCCCGCTCGCGCAGCGCCGCTTCGAGCGGCCCCAGGATCTCCAGCGAACCGCGGCGCCCGCAGCTCGGCATGAATTCCTCGGCGCGCACGTTCACGCAGAGCGTGAGCGTGGGTCGCGCAGTGAAGCCTTCCGGCCAGGGTCGCAGCGTAGCTCTCATTCGACTCGCGCCCCGGACTCCCTGATGGCGCGCCCCCACTTGGCCACTTCGGATTCGATGAACGCGCTGAACTCCTGCGGGGTCGAGCTGATGGCATCGACGCCGAGCGTCGCCATCGTCTTCACGTAACCCGGATCGCGCGCCGCTTTCACCAGCTCGCTGTTCAAGCGCGAAACGAGCGCCCCCGGCGTCGCGGCCGGCACAAAGAGACCGGTCCAGGACGTGATCTCGAAACCGGGCACGCCTGCCTCGATCATCGTCGGCACTTCGGGAAGCTGCGGCCAGCGCTGCGCGGTCGTCACCGCGAGCGCTCGCACCTTGCCCGAGCGAATCGCGGACAGCGCGCCGGTCGCCGTCTCGATCATCATCGACACTTGCCCGGAGAGCACGTCGGGCATCGCCGTCCCGCCGCCTTTATAGGGAACGTGCAGGATGTCGATGCCGGTCGCCGACTTGAGCAGCACGCCGGAAAGATGCGACGCCGAGCCGCTCCCCGCCGAAGCGAAGGTGAGCTTCCCCGGTTGCGCCTTGGCGAGCGCGATCAGCTCCGCCACCGTCTTCGCCGGCACACCGGCGTTCACGAGCAGCACATTCGGCAGCGTGTGCAGCGACGACACTGGCGCAAGATCCTTCACCGGATCGAAGTTGAGGTTCTTATAGAGCGCCGGCCCAATCCCGTTGGTGCCTATGGTTCCGAAGAGCAGCGTATAGCCGTCGCCCGCGCTCTTCGCCACGAACTCGAGTGCGATCATCCCGCCCGCGCCCGCGCGGTTCTCCACGACCACCGGCTCCGCCATCTGCTCGCCCAGCTGCTTCGCCACGCCGCGCGCGAGCACATCGGACGATCCACCTGCCGAGAACGGCACGATGAGGCGGAGCGGCTTGGCTGGATAGCTCTGTCCGAGCGCGGCCGGCACCACAAGCGACGCCAACAGGAATGCGCAGGTCCGAAGCATCAGGCTGGATATTAAACGTCCAACTGAGG
>JAFARH010000312.1 GCA_019245555.1 Betaproteobacteria bacterium | reverse complement strand
GCTGGGTGGCGTGGTGTATTCCAACAGCGTGCGCGTGGGCGGCGACAAGTTCGATGAGGCCATCATCAACTACATCCGCCGCAACTACGGCATGCTGATCGGCGAGACCACGGCCGAGCTGATCAAGAAGGAGATCGGCTCCGCGTTCCCGGGCTCGGAGGTGCGCGAGATGGAAGTCAAGGGCCGCAACCTCGCCGAAGGCATTCCGCGCAGCTTCACCATCAGCTCGAACGAGATTCTCGAGGCGCTGACCGAGCCGCTGAACCAGATCGTCTCCGCGGTGAAGTCCGCGCTCGAGCAGACGCCGCCGGAACTGGGCGCCGACATCGCCGAAAAAGGCATGGTGCTCACCGGGGGCGGCGCGCTGCTGCGCGACCTCGACCGCCTCCTCATGGAGGAAACGGGCCTGCCCGTCATCGTCGCCGACGATCCGCTCACCTGCGTGGTGCGCGGCTCGGGCAAGGCGCTCGAAAAGATGGAGCACTTCGGCCCGATCTTCACCAACGACTGATAATAGCGGGGGATGGACCACACTCCCCCGCCATTCTTCAAGCGTGGGCCAGCACCGCTAGTCAGGCTGTTTTTTTTCGCCTCTCTCTCGCTCGCGCTGCTCGTTGTCGACGCTCGCTTCCGCTACGTGGATGGCTTGCGTAGCTGGCTCGCGCTCGCGGCGTATCCGATCCAGCGCGCCGCCACCTGGCCGATCGACGTTGTGCAGTCGCTCAGCAGCTACTTGTCGATGCAGGCGAGCCTGATCGAAGAGAACCAGCGGCTGCGCGCGCAGCTCCTAGCGAATGTCCAGGACGCGCAGCGCTACCAGGAGCTGCAGTCGGAGGCGACCGAGATGCGGCGCATGATCGGCGCGACGGAGAAGCTGCCGGTGCTCGCGCAGCCTGCCGAAATCCTGTACTTGAGCCGCGATCCCTACGCGCACCGGCTTTTCATCGATCGCGGCAGCGCGCAAGGCGTGAAGGCTGGCAGTCCGGTGGCGGACGATACCGGCGTCATCGGCCAAGTGACGCGCGTGCATCCGCTGCTTTCAGAAGTGACGCTCCTCACGAACCCGGACCAGGCAATCCCGGTCCAAGTAGTGCGCAACGGATTGCGCGCGGTGGCCTTCGGCGGCGGCGCCTCGGGAATGATCGAGCTGCGCTACATGCCGGCCAACGCAGAAGTGCAGGACGGCGACAAGCTCGTCACCTCGGGCATCGACGGCACGTATCCGCCCGGACTCGCGGTAGCGACAGTCGTTCGGATCGAGCGCGACCAGGAGCGCAGCTTCGCGCGCGTCTACTGCAAGCCGTCGGCGGGCATTGAGCGAGGACGCTATGTGCTCGTGCTGACGAACGAAACGGCGCGCCCGCCGCGACCGGAGGAAGGGACGAAGGATCGGCGCGGCGAGAAAACGCGACGTTCGAAAGGCAAGGATAAAAGTGCCGCTGAGAAAGCGCCGGAAAAGGCAGTGAGCGATGATCCCCAGTAGCTCGCAGATCCTGCGACCGGTGCGGATGAGCACAGTCATCGGCTCGTTCGCGATCGCCCTCTTCTTGAATTACCTGCCGTGGCCGGATCTTCGCCTCGTGCCGGATTTCGTCGCGCTGGTGCTCGCCTTCTGGTGCGTACGGCAGCCGCGCCTGGTGGGGCTTGGCGTGGGCTGGATGCTCGGGCTTCTGACGGACGCCGGCAACGGCGTGCTGCTAGGCCAGCATGCTTTGGCGTATTCGCTGCTCGCGTTCTTATCCGTGTGGCTTTCGCGGCGTATCCTGTGGTTCGGTCCAATGCTGCAGTCGCTCCACATCGCGCTCATCCTGCTCGTGACGCAGGCAGCGGTGCTCGTCGTGCGCCTTGCGGCGGGTGATCCGTTCCCGGGCTGGCCGATCATCATCGGACCGATCTTTGGCGCAATCCTTTGGCCGGTCGCGACGTGGCTCCTGCTGCTGCCCCAGCGGCGTCCCGAGCGCGAACAGGCAATCTAGAACGCGATGCGCGGCCTCAGCGAACTCCGCAACTCGGAGCAGGAGCTCTACCAGTTCCAGGCGCGTGTCGCCATTGCCGGCATCGCGGTGCTGGTGGCGTTCGCCCTCCTCGCGGCGCGCTTTCTCTACCTGCAGGTGCTGCAGCACGACGTCTATCGCGCAAAAGCGGAGGACAACCGCATATCGGTGGTGCCGGTCACGCCCAACCGTGGCTTGATCACCGACCGTAATGGCGTAGTCGTCGCGCGCAACTACCTCGGCTATACGCTCGAGATCTTCCCCAAGCGCGTGCGCAACATCGAACGCACGATCGACGAAGTCAGCGAGTTCGTCGATATCAGCAACCGCGACCGAGTGCGCTTCAGGAAGCTCCTGCAGGAGACGCGCAACGCCGAGAGCCTGCCGATCAAGAACCGCCTGTCGGACGAGGAGGTGGCGAAGTTCGCGGCCAACCGCTTCCGCTTCGAGGGCGTCGAGATCAAGGGACGGCTCTTTCGCCAGTACCCGTTCGGCGATGTCGGCTCGCACGTGCTTGGCTACCTCGGCCGCATCAATACGCAGGATCAGCAGAAGCTGGAGGACGACGGCGTTGGCGCGAACTACCGAGGCACCGACTATATAGGCAAGGCTGGCATTGAAGCGCAGTACGAACCCGAGCTCCACGGCACCACCGGCTTCGAGCAGGTCGAAATCGACGCCGCGGGCCGCGGTATCCGCACGTTGTCCGCGACGCCATCGCAACCCGGCAACAACATCACGCTCACCCTCGACATGCGACTGCAGCAGGTGGCCGAGGTTGCGTTCGGAGACCGGCGTGGTGCGCTTGTCGCCATCGATCCCGCGAACGGCGGCGTGCTTGCCCTCGTCTCGAAGCCGGGCTTCGATCCGAACCTCTTCGTCGATGGCATCGATCCGCAGTACTGGGCAGAGCTGAACGGCTCGATCGACAAGCCGCTCAACAACCGCGCCATCTCCGGACTCTATCCGCCGGGCTCGACCATCAAGCCTTATCTCGCGCTTGCGGCGCTGGAGACCGGGAAGCGCAAGCCCTCGAGCACGATCTTCGATCCCGGCTACTACGACTTCGGCGGGCGCCGCTTCCGCGACGACAAGAAGGGCGGCCACGGCACGGTCGACCTGTACAAATCCATCACCGAGTCGTGCGACACGTACTACTACATCTTGTCGAACGACCTCGGGATCGAGGCGATCGCGAAATTCCTCGCGCCGTTCGGCTTCGGCTCGAGGAGCGGCATCGACCTCGCGGGCGAATTCACCGGCGTGCTGCCCTCGCCGGAGTGGAAGGTGAAGCGCTTCAAGGATCCGCGGCAGCAGAAGTGGTTTCCGGGCGAGACGATCTCGATCGGCATCGGCCAGGGCTATCACTCGTACACGCCCCTGCAGCTTGCGCAGGCGATGGCGATGCTCGCCGACGTCGGGCACATGTACAGGCCGCGGCTTGTCGAGCACATCGATAATCCCCGCACGGGCGACAGCCGGGACTTCCCGGCCGAAGTGATCCACACGGTGAACCTCAAGCGCGAGAACGTCGATTTCATCAAGCGCTCGATGGCTGGCGTGACCAAGGAAGGCACCGCGGCGCGGGCCTTCTCCAAGGCGGAGTACACCGTCGGCGGCAAGACCGGGACCGCGCAGGTGATCGCCATGAAGCAGGGCGAGAAATACGAGGAAGCGAAGGTCGCCGAGCGTCACCGCGACCATTCGCTCTTCATCGCCTTTGCGCCCGTCGAAAGTCCGCGCATCGCGCTCGCCGTCATCGTCGAGAACGGCGGCTTCGGCGCGCGCGCCGCGGCGCCGCTCGCGCGCACGGTGCTCGACTACTTCATGCTCGGCAAGGTGCCGCCGGGAATGGAGACCCCAACGCCTGAGGATGACTCAGCGAGCGACGAAGAAGTCGAGAGCGGCGAATAATGGAACTTGCCCGCCTTCCCCTGACGCATCGCATCGGCCGCCGCCTCGCCGAGGGCATCGACAGCACGCTGCTCGTGCTGATGCTTTCCCTTTCGATGCTCGGCCTGCTGGCGCTCTTCTCTGCTAGCTACGACGTGCCCTCGCGCGTGGGCGCGCAGGTCGTGAACCTCGCCGTCGCGCTCGTCGCGATGTGGCTCGTTGCCCAGGTGCATCCGCAGACGATGATGCGCTTCGCGATACCTTCCTATGTGATCGGGGTCGCGCTCCTCGTCGCGGTAGCGCTCTTCGGCGACGTGGTGAATGGAGCGCGCCGCTGGCTGCACGTCGGCGTCACCCGTTTCCAGCCTTCCGAGATGATGAAGCTCGCTCTGCCCCTGATGCTCGCTTGGTACTTCCACAAGCACGAGACGACGCTCAAGCTGCGCAACTTTTTCATCGCGGCGATCCTGCTCGTCGTGCCACTTGCCCTCATCGCGAAGCAGCCCGATCTCGGCACGGCAGCCCTCGTCGGTGCGGCCGGCTTCTACGTGATCTTCTTCGCGGGCCTCTCGTGGCGAGTGCTCGGCACGCTCTTCGCGCTGGGGCTCGCCGCCCTGCCGGTCGTCTGGGGATTCCTGCACGGCTACCAGCGGCGCCGCGTTCTGACGCTGCTCGATCCGTCGACCGATCCGCTCGGTGCGGGCTACCACATCATCCAGTCGACGATCGCGGTCGGCTCGGGCGGCGTGTGGGGCAAGGGATGGCTGAACGGAACCCAGGCGCACCTCGAATTCATCCCCGAGCGCCACACCGACTTCATCTTCGCGGTCTTCTCGGAAGAATTCGGCCTAATCGGCAACATCGTCCTGATCGTTCTCTACTCATTGCTTGTCGCCCGCGGCCTCGTCATCGCCGCCAATGCCGCCACGGTTTTCGCGCGGCTTCTCGCCGGCGCGATCTCGCTCATGTTCTTCACCTATGCTTTCGTCAACATGGGCATGGTGTCGGGCATCCTCCCGGTGGTAGGGGTACCGCTCCCGTTCCTGTCATATGGCGGCACCGCCCTCCTCACGCTCTTCATCGGTGCCGGGATCCTCATGAGCGTCCACCGGTACCGTAAACTGGTGCAGACGTGACGCTGCTGCCCGCTCTCTTCCTCGTTTCCACGGTCTGGGCGCAGCCCAACACCAACGGCGAACCGTCCAAGGCCGTCCAGCAACAGCAGAAACAGGCCGACTACGCTGCGAAGGGGCATCGGCAATCCGGCAAACCGCAAAAGCAGGAGCCGGCCGCGCTCCGAACGAAAGATTCTCCGAAGTCGACCCGGCAACCAAAGGCTGGCGAAGCGGCAATCCGCACCCAGAAGTAGCCTCTCCCGCATAGCAGCAAAATTTGAAACCCGCTCCCGCATCATGAAACGGGGGTACGGTAAGCCTATGTAAAGCCTTGTTTTTGTAACGGACAAATAGGCCACATGGCATGTTGCTGCGCGCCATGCACGCCGCGCACACTTCGCTCCATCCATAACCCTCCGGAGGGCACGTAAGTGAATCAGCGAGAACAACAAATCGCCGCACTACAAAAAGACTGGAAAGAAAACCCCCGTTGGAAGGAAGTAAAGCGCGGCTATGACGCAGTCGACGTCGTCGCCCTCCGCGGCAGTCTGAAGATCGAGCACACGCTCGCGAAAGTCGGTGCAGAAAAGCTTTGGAAGATGTGCAACGAGCGGCCATTCGTCAATTCGCTCGGCGCGCTCACCGGCAATCAAGCGATGCAGCAAGTACGCGCCGGCGTACCGGCGATTTATCTCTCGGGCTGGCAGGTGGCGGCCGACGCCAACGACTCGCTCGCGATGTATCCCGACCAGTCGCTGTATGCGGTGTCCTCGGTGCCGACGGTGGTGAAGCGCATCAACAACGCGCTGATGCGCGCCGATCAGATCCAGACCATGGAGGGCAAGTCCGAGATCGACTGGTTCGCGCCGATCGTCGCCGACGCCGAGTCGGGTTTCGGCGGCGTGCTGAACGCCTTCGAGCTGATGAAAGCGATGATCGACGCCGGCGCGGCCGGCGTGCATTTCGAGGACCAGCTCGCGTCAGTCAAGAAGTGCGGCCACATGGGCGGCAAGGTGCTCGTGCCGACGCAGGAAGCGGTGCAGAAGCTGATCGCGGCGCGCCTCGCGGCCGACGTGATGGGCGTGCCGACCGTGCTGCTGGCGCGCACCGACGCCGAGGCGGCCGATATCGTCACCTCCGACGTCGACGAGAACGACAAGCCGTTCATCACCGGCGAACGCACGTCCGAAGGCTTCTACAAGACGAAGAAAGGCTTCGACCAGGCGCTTTCCCGCGGCCTCGCGTACGCCGAGTACGCCGACATGGTGTGGTGCGAGACCGGCACGCCAGATCTGACGTTCGCTAGGAAATTCGCCGAGGGCATCCGCAAACGCTATCCGGGGAAGATGCTCGCCTACAACTGCTCGCCCTCATTCAACTGGAAGAGAAACCTCGACGACGCCACGATCGCCAAGTTCCAGCGCGAGCTCGGCGCGATGGGCTACAAGTTCCAGTTCATCACCCTCGCCGGATTCCACTCGCACAACTACTCGATGTTCGAGCTGGCGCACGGCTACGCGCGCAACAACATGAGTGCATTCGTCGAGCTGCAGGAGAAGGAGTTTGCCGCTGCGGCTAAGGGCTTCACCGCGGTCAAGCACCAGCGCGAGGTCGGCACCAGCTACTTCGACCAGATCACCCAGGTGGTCACTGCCGGGAAGGCCTCGACCACTGCGCTGCATGGCTCGACCGAGGACGAGCAGTTCTTCGGTGAGGACGCGCTGGCGCAGACGAAGAGGGTGAAGCTAGCGGCCGTCTAGGCGCCGTCGATCACTACGCGCTTCTGCCGCGACTTG
>JAFARH010000436.1 GCA_019245555.1 Betaproteobacteria bacterium | reverse complement strand
CCGGCGAAGAATGGGGCTACCGCCACCGCGCGCGCATGTCGGTGAGGCGCGTGGAGAGCAAGGGCGGCGTGATGGTCGGCTTCCGGGAGCGCCGCTCGACCTACGTCACCGACATGCATGAGTGCCCGGTCTTGCCTGGGCACATTTCCGCGCTGATCGACCCTTTGCGGGTGCTGATCGAAAAGCTCTCGGTGCGGAGCCGCATGCCGCAGGTCGAAGTCGCAGTGGGCGACAACGTGGCGGTGCTGGTCCTGCGCCATTTGCTCCCGCTGAGCGAAGACGATCACGCCCATTTGCGCGCATTCGCTCGGGAGCAGGGCGTCCATCTCTGGCTGCAGCCCGGCGGTCCGGACAGCGCGCAGCCATTCGAGCCCGCGGAAAGCGCGCTCTACTACGACCTGCCGGATTTCGGCCTGCGCATCCATTTCAAGCCGACCGAATTCACGCAGGTGAATCCCGCAATGAACCGCATCCTGGTTTCGCGCGCGCTCGAGCTTCTCGATCCCCAGCCCGGCGAGCGCATCGCGGATCTCTTTTGCGGCCTCGGCAACTTCTCGCTGCCGATCGCACGGCTCGGTGCGCAAGTGATCGGCTTCGAGGGCAGCGGAGAACTGGTCCGGCGCGCGCGTGAGAACGCCGCGGCCAACGGGCTTGTAGCGCAATTCGAGGTGATGGACCTTTTCGCGCCGAATCTCACTCCCTACGGTCGCTTCGACAAGGTCCTGATCGATCCCCCGCGGCAGGGCGCGATCGAAATAGTGAAATCGATTTCTGCGCAGCGGATTGTCTACGTGTCCTGCGATCCGGCGACGCTCGCGCGAGATGCCGGTGTACTAGTTCACACTCAAGGCTACGAGCTGGTCGCTGCCGGTGTGGTGAACATGTTTCCCCACACGGCGCACGTCGAGAGCATTACACTCCTCGAAAGAGGAGGGAGCACGTGAAGCCAAAATATGTTGTCCTCATCGCCGCCTGCTTGGCATCGGCGGCGCTCGCAGCACCCAAGATCGAGAACGTAGCAGTGGATCCCAGCCAGCCGAAGTTCACCGGCGACAAGCCGCCCGAGGTCGAGGTCTCGGTCAACGTCTCGCGCACGAAGTTCGACAAGGGCGGCTGCGACGCTCGCGTCGAATTCGGCGACGGCGAAGGCCGCACGCTCGACTTCGACGTCGCGGCTAAACGTAACGTCAAGCACACTTACAAGAAGGGCGGCAGCTATACCGTCGTAGCAAAAGGTGCCGGCAAGCGACCGTGTGACGGCATGGCCCAGATGCCGGTGGTCGTGCAGGGTCCGCCGCCGCCGCCCAAGCCAGCTGCCAAGAAGGCTGAGGCGAAAAAAGCCGAGAAAAAAGCTCCGGCCAAGAAAGCGCCGGCGAAGAAAGCTCCGGCCAAGAAGGACGAGAAGAAGAAGGACGACACCAGCAAATAAAAAAGGGCGCCGGAGGCGCCCTTTTTTTGAGGGTGGTTACCGCTTAATCGCGGTTGCCGCCGAAGATCCCAAGCAGTTGCAAGAGGCTCGAGAACAGGTTGTACAGCGAGATGTAGAGCGAAAGCGTGGCCGAGATGTAGTTGGTCTCGCCGCCGCGCACGATGGCGTTGATCTGCCACAGGATCAGGAGCGAGCTGAAGATGATGAACGCTCCGAGCAGTGCGAGATAAACCACCGGGCTCTGGAAGAAGATGTTCGCCACTACCGCGAGCATGATCACGATTGCGCCCACGGTGAGGAAATTGCCCATTACGCCGAAGTCGCGCTTCGTCGTCGTCGCTACGCCCGCCAGGCCGAAGAACGCAGCAGCCGTGCCGCCGGCCGCCATCGCTACCAGCTGCACGCCATTGGAGAAGCCAAGCACTGCGTGGAGCAGAGGCCCGAGCAGCACGCCCATGAACGCCGTGAAGCCGAGCAGGAGCCCGACACCGAGACCGCTCGTCTTGTTCTTCTCGATCGCAAAGATCCAACCGTAGAAGATGGCGAGGATCGCGAACGAAGCGACGATGGGGCTCGCGCGCAGGAACGAGAGATCCAGATTGGTGCCGACGACAGCGCCGATCGCGGTGGGCACCAGACTCGCCGCGAGCAGCAGATAGGTGTTGCGCAGGACGCGGCGGCTGGATTCGCTACCCGCAACGTCATGCGTCGATTCATAGGTCACGCGCCCCGCCTCTCTTACTGAGGGCTGATCGTCGGTCCTAATGGGTTTCAGCTCCATCAATCCTCCGTAGTTGTACGCCTAGACTACCACTACCAAGTGTCCCTAGTGTTTCAACGCCCTGCGGCTAAAATGCGGCCGCGCAACGCTTTTTTCAAGCCCCGGAGAGTTGGCAGAGCGGTTGAATGCGGCGGACTTGAAATCCGTTAGCCCGCAAGGGCTCGGGGGTTCGAATCCCTCACTCTCCGCCATCTAGCGCATCCCATGCGGGCTCGTGCCTCGGGACTTGATCTTGCTCTTCCTCTGGCATGGATGCGACGCACATCTACTGTGCCGCCTGCCGCGCCATCCGGCCGGTCGAGTTTCAGCGGCTGGTCGCCGACGAGCCGGCGCTCGGCACGGCTGCGCGCTGCGCACGCTGCGGCTGGCTCGCGCTGACGATGATCGGCGAGGCAAAGGTGTACTGCGACGTGTGCGACGAGATCAGGCCCGCGCTGCTGCATGAATACCGGCCGGCGGGCCTCCTTTCCGGCGGTCTTGTGCGCTGCGCGGTCTGCTATGCGAGCCGTGCGCGGCTGTATGGCACTAAGGTTTCCGGGGAACCATCAAGCTCCCGACGTTGACCTGGACGGCCTCGTTCTTCTGGTTGTAGGTCGTCGTCCGGATTTTCACGACGCCGATATCCGGGCGCGATTTCGAAGGCCGCACTTCCAACACTTCGCTTTCCACCCTTAGCTCGTCGCCAGGCCGCACCGGCGTCGGCCACCTGAACTCCTCGAAGCCCGCGCCGACGATTCCCCCGGCCGGCTGTAGTTCGCTCGCTACGAGCAATTTCATCGTCATCGCTGCCGTGTGCCAGCCGCTCGCCGCGAGACCGCGGAATATCGAGCCTTTGGCGGCGTTTTCATCGAGATGGAATGGCTGCGGGTCGAATTCGGAGGCAAAACTCTTGATGCGCGCGGCGTCGACGCGAACGCGTTCCGCACCGCCGAATTTCTGACCTACGGCGAAATCTTCGAGATAACGCAAGTGCGAGCGACTATACGCCATGGCGCTGCTACACTAAATCCGCCCGCCCATGAGAAGACGCAACGTCGTCTACAGCGGTAGACCAGCGCCGGCGCCGAGCGCCGCGCCGAAGCCGCCAGTTGTCGTTCAAAAGCCGGGCGCGAAGCCACAGCCGAAGAAACGCTTTGCCTGGCGCCGCGCGCTGGTTCCCGCTGCTGTCGCACTGCTCGTCGTCGTCGTGGCCGCGCTGTGGCTTTCTCAGCCGCCTGCGCTCACCCAGGCGCAGGTCGAGGCGCTCGTGCACCGGGCCATCGAAGACATGCCGCCGAAGCCGACGACGACCGACGCGTTCGAGAAGATCCTGCCTTCCGTCGTCGCGGTGCGCGCAACGCCCGACGACGGCGAAGAGGGCACGAAGGGCATGGAAACCGGCAAACAGGATGTGCAGCGCGGCACGGGCGTAGTGATTGTCGAAAGCGGCATCATCCTCACCAACCTCCATGTCGTGAACGGCATGCGGCGCATCCACGTCACGTTCTCGGACGGCACCGACGCCGAGGCGGAAGTGATCGGCCAGCGCGCCGAGCAGGACCTCGCCGTGCTGCAGGCGAAGACGCTGCCCGATGACATCATGCCGGCGACGATGCGCTCGACCGCGGGCCTGCGGCCGGGCGACGAAGTTGTCGCGGTGGGTTTCCCGTTCGGCATCGGCCCGTCGGCCTCCGCCGGCGTGGTCTCGGGCCTGAAGCGCGACTACATCTCGCCCGAAGGCAAGCGGATGCTCTCCAACCTCATCCAGTTCGATGCAGCGGTGAACCCGGGCAACTCCGGCGGGCCACTCGTCACGCTCGACGGCGAAGTCGTCGGCATCGTCACGGGATTGCTCAATCCGACCGAGCAGCGCGTCTTCATCGGCATCGGCTTTGCCGTGCCGATCGAGAACGCCGCTTCCGCGATCGGCCTGTCACCCTTCTAGAAGGAACGTCTTATGGAACAACCCGCCACGCTCATGGAGCGAGTGCTCTACGAGGTCAAGAAGACCGTCGTCGGCCAGGATCATTTCCTCGAGCGCGTGCTGGTTGCGATGCTCGCGAACGGACACCTCCTGGTCGAGGGCGTGCCGGGACTCGCGAAGACGCTCACAGTGAAGACGCTCGCAGCCACGATACGCGGCACGTTCCGCCGCATCCAGTTCACGCCCGATCTCGTGCCGGCGGATCTGGTCGGTACGCGCATCTACAACCAGAAGACCGGCGACTTCGCGACGTCGCTTGGCCCGGTGTTCTGCAACCTGCTGCTCGCGGATGAGATCAACCGCGCGCCGGCAAAGGTGCAGAGCGCGCTGCTCGAAGTAATGCAGGAGCGCCAGGTGACGATCGCGGGCGAAACGCACAAGGTGCCGAATCCTTTCCTCGTGATGGCGACGCAGAATCCGATCGAGACGGAAGGCACCTACGCGCTGCCTGAAGCCCAAGTCGATCGGTTCCTGATGAAGGTGCTGGTCGGTTACCCGAGCGAAGAGGAAGAATTCGTGATCGTCGAGCGTGTCACTGGTTCCGCGTACGAGCCCTTCGCGGTAGCCGATACCGCCCAGCTGCTCGAGCTCCAGGCGCAATGCCGCAAGACGTATGTCGAGCCGGCGCTGATCCAGTACGCAGTGCGCCTCGC
>JAFARH010000180.1 GCA_019245555.1 Betaproteobacteria bacterium | reverse complement strand
TCGAAATCTACTTCGTCGGACGCTTCCAGGTCGCGCTGCTTGATGAGCGACTCGGTGGCGAGCTGCGTGAACTGCTCGCGCACCTGTTTCGGCAGCTCGAGCTTCTGCAACGAGGCCTTGTGCAGCGTCGATTCGATGAGCACGAAGCGCACGAAAGTGTTGCCATGATTGCGCGCCATCGCGTGCAGCACGCGCGCTGACGGAGTGATGTCGGGGTCGGCGACGAGCTTGCGCGCCGCTTCGTACGCATCCTGATAAGCGGCTCCGCCGAACGCCTTGTCGAGCTCTCCGGGCAGCGCCTCGCACTGCGCCAGGATCTCGCGCGCCCAGTCGATCAGCTTCGTGCGCTGGCCGCCGCGCTCGAGCTCGAGGCCGGGCTCGCGTCCGCGAAGCGCGACGGTCTGCTGGTTGCGGCGCACTTCGTTGATTTCCTGCGGCGTGTCGGGCGGACTCTCCGACTGCAGGCAGTGCAGGAGAAAAACATCCAGGAAGCGGCAGGTCTGCGGCGTGATGCCGATGGGCGAGAACGGATCGAGGTCCATCAGGCGCACCTCGACATACTCGACGCCGCGCTCGCGCAGCGCGTGCAGCGGCCGCTCGCCGCGCTTGATGCGGCGTTTGGGCCGGACCGTGCTGTAGAACTCGTTCTCGATCTGCAAGAGCGTGGTGTTGAGCTGGCGATAGTCGTCGCCGTAACGGATGCCGATCCTTTCGTACTCGGGGTACGGATGCGTCAGCGCGTCGTAGAGCGAAGCGGTGTAGTGCTCGAGATTGTTGTAGCTCACGCATAGAGAGGCCTGCGCGTCGCTTTGATAGCCAAGCGGCCCCATCCGCAGAGACGTCGCGTGTGGCGCGTAGTGCGTTCCAGCCGCCAACTCGGTGAGCTTGTGGTCGCGGCCGGTGACGAACGTCGAGCACACCGCAGGCGACGCGCCGAAGAGGTATAGGAGCAGCCACGACGCGCGTCGAAAATTCCGGATCAGGGCAAAGTACTGCTCGTCGGTTACATCGGGCAGCGAGAAGTTGTAGTGGATGCCCGAGATCGCCTGCATCTTGCGACCGTATCGGTGCGCAAGACCCAGCCGATAGACTGTCTTCGCGCGCCCGACGTTCGACGTGCCGTAGCGGCCGATCGGAATCAGGTGCTCCGCGGGCAGGTTGCACGGCATGCTCGCGCACCACAGCACTTCGTCGCCGACATGGCGGTAGACGACCTGATGAATATGCGTGAGCTCTTCGAGGCAGCGCTCGACGCTCGTATGTGCGCCGGTGACCAGCTCGAGCTGCGACTCGGAAAAATCCGTCGTGATATGCGGATGCGTGAGCGCCGCGCCGAGCGCCTGCGGATGCAGCGTCTGCGCGAGCGTGCCGTCCGGGCGTACGCGCAGGCTTTCCTTCTCGATGCCGCGACGAATGCCGCGCAGCCTTTCCGGAGAGAGCCTCATGGGGGAAGGCGAAGGTTAGCAGAGCGCTAACTGGACGCATATACAGTATCATGCGCCCATGGAAGTTGCGGACAAATACAAGAAGCTAAACCGCGCGCAGCGCGATGCGGCGTGTCACGACGCCGCACCATTGCTCATCCTGGCTGGTGCTGGCACTGGCAAAACGAACACGCTTGCGCACCGCGTGGCGCATCTCATCCTCGAGGGCGCGAACCCACAGCGCATCTTGCTTTTGACCTTTTCTCGCCGCGCCGCCACTGAGATGACCCGCCGCGCGCAGCGCATCGTCGGCGAGCTCGCGACTCAAGTTCGGCTACCGTGGTCAGGCACGTTCCATTCGATCGCCAACCGCATCATCCGCCGCCACTGCACGCGGCTCGGGTTGCATCCGAACTTCAGCGTGCTCGATCGCGGCGATGCCGCCGATCTGATGGACGTCGTTCGCCACGAGCTCGGCTACTCGAAGACGGAGCGCCGCTTCCCTCGCAAAGACACCTGCCTCGCCATCTATTCCCACCGGGTGAATACGCAAGGTGCGCTGCGCGAAACGCTGGAGCGCCACTTTCCATGGTGTGCGGAATGGGAAGACGAGCTGACGCGTCTCTATCGCACTTATGTCGAGCGCAAGCTAAACAACCAGGCGCTCGACTACGACGACCTGCTGCTCTATTGGCATGCGATGCTCGGCGATGAGCGCCTCGCGCGCGACATCGGTGCCGACTTCGACCATATCCTGGTCGACGAATACCAGGACGCCAACGTGCTCCAGTCCGAGA